>WAJZ01000001.1 GCA_015523575.1 Candidatus Hestiella acidicharens
CGCTCAGGGATGCACACCTCTTGGGTTCTAGCGTTGAAGATTTTATTGATGCAATCCTCTGTTCCTTGGAGGCTGGTTAAGGTGGGAAGGCTAAGGGTTCTCCTGTTTGAAACCCCCTATGACCCATATTGTAACATAGCGTTTGAGGAAGCTATGGCAAGGGCTAGGGGTTGCAATATAATACCTGATACAATTAGGTTTTTTAGGAACAGCAACGCCGTGATAATAGGTTATTTTCAAAAGGCTGAAGAAGAGGTCAACATGGATTATTTGAACAAAATAGGTTCTTCGCTTGTCAGGAGGGCAACTGGCGGGGGTGCTGTGTATCATGATATGGGAAACCTAAACTATTCCATAGCCCTCTCCTTAGAAAGGGCTGCCTCTATGAACCCTATTGATTATATATTCAAGGTGTTAATAAATGGTGCCGTAGATGCTTTGAAAGCGTTAGGCCTTCCTGCAAGGCTAGAGAACATCAATGACATTGTAATTGGGGATAGGAAGGTGAGCGGTACTGCCGCAAGCACCTTATGGGGCTCAATATTTTTCCACGGCGCAATGCTTTTGAACACTGATATAAGCAGGCTCTCCTCCGTTCTGAAGGTATCTAAGAAGAAGCTAATGGACAAGGGGATAAGTAGCGTGAAATACAGGGTAACAAACCTTTTTGATATAAAGAAAGGGCTAACGCTTCGAGACGTTGTAAAGTCGCTTGTAGACTCATACAGTACTTTGTTAGGGGCAAGCGCTGTATCATTTGAGCTCCCTAGCAAGGAAGAGCTTGAAATAGCCTATTTGTTATATAAAGAAAAATACAAGAAGGAAGAATGGAACATGGAAAGGCTAAGCCACTCTAGTTTCTCTGGGGTGGAAAAGGAAATTAGCGCTATATGCCGTAGGTAGGTGCAGGAAATGTTAGACGGCGTCGCGACAAGCTATATTGTAGACAATAATAAGGTTGTGCTAACGTTGGCAAATGGGAAGAGCATAGAGTATCCGAATGCCAAGGTAAGTATAGAAAAGAGGAGGATAAACACCTTTAGGTCCATAATAGGGGTACTCTTTTTCTCTTTCGTGGCAGCATCGATAATAATTTACCTCCCCCCTTGGAGGATTTACTATTTGCCTAGGGGTTTGGAGTTCGCGCTTTCTTTAGCGCTCTTTGCAATCCTTGCAGCCTCGCTCTATTCTCTCTACGTCTCTATAGATTCTCTAAGGAGGAGGGAGGTGCTCGTTGTAGAGGTTGATGGAAAGGTCTATACCTACCTTTATTCAAGGAAATTGTGAAGCGCTTTATCATAGAAGTAGAGGCTTATGGATGATGATAAAACGTCTAATGAAGCCCCCGGGTTCACCTTCATAGGCCTCCACACCCTTTCTAGGAACATTATTGCATTATAGATTCCATATTTCTTCGCCACCCTTATCGCCATTTTTGCATCATTCCTTGTCTTTATGTAAGAAAGGAAACCGTTTTTCTTAGCAACAAAGGTGTCTCCATACATTGAAATTATATAGAGGAGGCCCCACATGAACCTTTCCCTAAGGCTCCTTGCGTTTACCCTTTCCATGAACTCCTTTGTTTGGATGGAAACCTCGTAG
Source organism: Candidatus Hestiella acidicharens (assembly GCA_015523575.1). Taxonomy (GTDB): domain Archaea; phylum Thermoproteota; class Thermoprotei_A; order Sulfolobales; family Acidilobaceae; genus Caldisphaera; species Caldisphaera acidicharens. Next base: position 1,603 of record WAJZ01000001.1, read on the forward strand.
CTGAAAAGCAACTCATGGAAAACCAGGTCCCATGAGTACTTTTTTATTACGCTGTAGAGGCTAGCTGGGTAGGACTCATTTATATCCGCCTCTACCCCCTCATATTTTCCTAGGTAAGAGGGTGACAGCCTCTTCAAGATCCTATAGAGCTCTACCCCCTCATCCCTACTAGACTCTTTGATAACAACGGAGCTTGAGTTTATAGCTAGCTCCCTTGAGCTTTTGGAGCTGTTAATTGCTATGGAGAAGGGGAGGTGGAGGAGGAATTCCCCAAACGCTATATTTTTGTTTATCTTTCCATCATCAAGCAGCTTGCGGTAGAGCCTTAAGCCATATAGCAACGGTTTTTTATTACCTTCTTGGTAAGCCCTGCAGGTCTTCACCATTATTGATTGCACCATGGAGGAGTGGATTAAGAAGTCAAGGTAACACTTATCTTCATCCCTTACGGTTGGCGTTACCCCGCCCGGCTTTGGGTTTAGCGAAGGCTCGAAGAGGAGGCCAGAAGATATTACCAAGACATTATCGCATCCGTTGCTCAAGTCTCTGACCCGGCTAGTTGCAAAAAGTCCTGCAACGTTTCTGAAGCCTCCATATAATTAATAATTGCATTACTTTCTAGGCCTTTCTTCCTAAGCCTATACACAGCTTCCAAGAAGATTTCTTGTGGCATAGAATCAGGACCACACTTCCTTTTCGCATAAAATAGCTCTAAGGCATCCATAAGCTTCATGTCCATGCAAAGCATGAGGCAACTAATGATTACTACTCCTGTTCTCCCACAACCGGCCCTACAATGCACGTAGAGCTCTTCCCCCTTTTTTAATAGCTCCTTGACTAGCCTTAACGCCTTACCCACGTTTTTGACAGGTTCTACGTCGAAGTCTTTAACGTAGAGCTCGAACCTCTTTTTAAAGACCCCTTCTACGCTGCAAGCAGGTTCTAATGAAATTACTGCATCAGGATATATCCCATAGGTAGAGAGGTCTATGCATCCGGGGCCTGCGTATAGGTTATCCACTATCATTGAGGGCATTCTTGAGACACCAAATCCTCAAGCCCTAGCTAGCCTTTTTGCCTCCCTGAAGACCTCAACCCAATCGTCCCATTTCAGCAGGCCTGTATTCGTATTCCTAGCGCTAGGATGATAGCTAGCGACTATCCACAATCCATCATTTATCTTATATTTTGCCAGGTGCCTGAATTCGAGCCTCACACCATATATCTCCGTTACCGTCTTAAATGCAACCCTGCCGAGCGTCACTATTACCTTTGCGTTCCTTAGGTCTCTAAGCTCCTCAACTAAGTAAGGCCTACAATTCCTCAGCTCATCCCTATTAGGCTTGTTTAGCGGAGGGGCGCAATGCAAGACTGCGGTTATGTAAACATTGTAGACCTTGAGGCCATCATCTACGCTCATAGAGAAAGGCTGGTTTGCAAGCCCTACCTCATAGAGGGCCTTGAAGAGCCACTCCCCAGAATGGTCTCCTGTAAAGAGCCTACCCGTCCTGTTACCCCCGTTTGCCGCTGGGGCCAAACCGACGATAACGATTTCAGCGTTTTCATCACCGAAGCTTGGCACTGGTTTTGCCCAATACTTCCATCCCCTGAACCTTTTCGGCGGGTTATTGGCCACGTATTTTATATATTCCATAAGCCTAGGGCACTTGTGGCAAGATATAATTCTCTTTCTAATTTCCTCGAGGTCGCTCATGCTTTTCACATTTTTCCTGTAACAGTTATGGATTTATATTTTCTGTTCCATAGTTTTTATGTAGGCCCTTTTACGCCTTTTTTGCTTGGCATAGACAGCAATAAGGCTAGTAGCAGGGCTATCGCAACAACTACAGCGAAGAAATAAGGGTTTGGCGACGTTTTGGAGTTCTCAACCATGGGTCCCTTGATAAGTACCGTGGAGTTGTTTGGTATTGTATAGCTGCCCACCCATACCACTTCTTCATATATTGGCGTCTGTTTGTAAATCCTTATTATGGTTCCATTGTTGTACCACTTCTCCCTTTCGTTTATCTTAACTAGGTATTGGATAATGTACTTTGGAACTATGGTCTTTGGTTTTACCTTTACTATGGGCCTTTGATTCAACAAGTACCTAGTGTTGTTCCCTATATAGATGACCTTGGGCAGCATTATGGTATCGTTTTGGTCATACCAATTTTTTATGGTACCGTTAGGTAGCACAATAATGCAATAAAACTGTTTTACCAGCGAAGCGTTCACACTTATAGTTCTATTCACACTTATATTATATATGCTTGACTTTATGAACACCCTCACGGTGGAGTTCTTATAATAGTAATGGGGGATAAATATGCGGGTGGACTCATTGTACCAACCTGGGGTCAGGTTCTTTTCAACGCCATTTATGTATGCAGGTATTTTTTCATTAACCTTAATATAGTATTGTTTGTAAAATGGCGGGGAAATGTTAAGGGGTGCGTTGACCAGGTATGTTGCTTCCTTGTATATAATGAGCCTCTCCCCGCTTCCTAGATACACAACTTGGGGAGGTATCGTTATGTTCGTACCTGAGTTGTACCAGCCCGCAGAGAGGTTTTGTTCTGTATTATTTATGTAAGCTCTAACCGGGACCACTAATGATACGAGGTACTGCCTTTGGTAGATAGGGGTAATGCTAGCGTTGCAATACGCCTTTAGGGTTTTATTGCTATATGCCTTCCCGTTCATTAAGGCGTAGAGGTAAATTAGCCTAGCGCTGCCGTTTATGTAATAGGTGTTGATGAACGACACGTTTGCTGGCGCCTTGATTGAGTGGCTCCCATTGCTGTAAAGCATACCATTAACGTAGAAGGGAAGGGGTGAAGTTATGTGGATAAAGCAGGGCCTTATAGTTACGCTCATCCTTTCTACGAATACCTCTTCAGGTCCAGCGTATAAAGTAGCGTAAATGGAGTAGTTGCCAGGTTTTAGCGTGTATTTAATCATGGAAAGGTTTCCTATAGTAGAGTTCTTGTAGGCATTCCCGATTACCGTTATGTTCCACCTAGCGCCTCCCGGCACAAGCGTTATAGTCAAAGAAGGGCCAGAAATGTTGTAAAAGGCCCTAGGCTGCCACAGGAATTCCTCCTGTATCTTTCCGCGTTGCTGAACCACATAGGAGCCGTTGTAGGATTCCGCTATACCGAAATAGTTGTTTACGCTCTCAGCAGTCACCGCGCCCTCATATTTTAGTGGGGGTACACTGAGGGCCTCCGGCACCGTATAAAGCTTTCCATTATATAGGTATTTTAATAGCATTGAGGAGTTCCAGCTGTAGACAGTGAGCTCTGAACCTTCGCTGTCACCACAGATAACCCACTGCGTTATGAATGGGGCTACGTTCTTACCACTTTTTGGCTTTTTTCCAGTAAGAAACATGGGGTTTTTAGAGCTTATTAGTACCAGTACCTTGTCATATAGCTCACCTGTAGAGTACGTTGAGTTTTTAAAGTAAAAGTAGAAGTAAATTTCTGGAAAGTTGTTTGGAGCCTTGACAATCCTCATAGAAGCTTCTAGGGTGAATGGTGGTTTTGACTTTATTATTATTGGTACCAAGTTCTCTTTGGCTTGGTCATAATAGAAAATTGTTTTGTTGTAGCTAGCGAAGTTTCCATACCCCTTAACATAATTAATGTTTATGCTAGACACCTTGTTTTTGCTTGAAAGGGAGAGGTTCCAGAGGTTGTCGGCTACTGAGATGTAATAAAGGCCTGAGGAGTTGCTATAGTAGACTTGGAATACATTTTGCACGAACAGCACGTCGTTTTCAGTAATGTTGACGTTTGAGTTCAACTGAACAGAAAAGGAAGTTTTATTTATTGGAGGTCCAGAATAAAAGGCTCCACCGTAAAAGTTAAATATGCCGAGGATCTCCTTGGTTCCATAGAAATAGCTCACGTTGTTTCTGTTATTCGCTAAAATGCCTGCTTCATTTATCCCAACGCTTCTCCCCTTTGCATTTATGAATGTATTGTGGTCATAGGAATGTGGCGTTAGGAGAACCGCAACAAAAGTCAAGGCTAAGGCCAGCAATATTTTGTTCATGCATGCCATCACTTCCCTTTTTCCCAGCTTTCCCTTTTATTATTGTTCTTGTCTCCTAATATCTCCATTTATAAATGCACACGCATTAAAACTACAACGTGGTTAGAGGTGGAAGTCTGCGACAGGAAGGTTAGTAGAATAGGCCTAGGCACCTATGGGATGGGCGGCGGTTATTGGGTAAGAAATACATCGCATGATAAGAGTCACATAGAGGCATTGCGATATGCATATGAGAAGGGGATAAGGCTTTTTGACACAGCAGAAATGTATGGGGATGGGCATGCGGAGGAGCTTTTGGGCGAGGCCTTCTCTTCTATCGATGAAAAGCCATTTATAATAACAAAGGTCTGGCCTAACCATCTAAGGTGGGAGGAGCTAGTTAAATCTGCAAGGATGAGCAGAAAGAGGTTGAAGGTGGATTCAATAGACCTATACCTCATACATTGGCCAAGCAGCTCCGTTTCAATCAAGGATTCTATAAGGGGCATGGAGAGGCTAATAGACATGGGTATAATAAGGTGCATGGGTGTAAGCAACTTTAGTCTCTCGCAGCTCGAAGAGGCTATGAGCTCCACAAAGAAATATGAGGTGGTAGCA
>WAJZ01000002.1 GCA_015523575.1 Candidatus Hestiella acidicharens
AGATATAGGGTGTTAAGGGATTTGAGCGAGCAAATAGACCTTTCAGTGATGATAGGAGGTCCTCAAGGAGGAGGAATAGAATCCTCTGGTCAAATGCTTTTAAGGACCTTTATGATAAAAGGATATGACGTGTTCGGAATAAGGGAATATCATAGTAACATAATGGGGGCACATAGCTACTACAACATAAGGGTTAAAAGCGTTAAGCCTAGGAGCGTAAAGTTACCTGTTGATGGGTTGCTTGCACTTGATGCTGAAACCATATTTACCCACTACAACGAAATCTCAAGCAATGGATACCTGATCTACGATACCAGTACAGAAGGTACAAAAATAGAAAGAATTGCGCCAATGGAGATAGAAGTTAAGGAAAGAATTAAAAACAACCTCAAAGAAGCTGGTATAGAACCGATAATATCGGATATAATAAAGTACCTATCAAGAGAAGGCGTAAAGACTATAGGATTACCCTTAAAGGATCTTTTAAGGAAAACCGCAGAAAAACTCAACACAAACCTAGTTTCAATATCAAAAACAGTAAACACAATGAGCCTAACAGCTATGGTATCATTGCTTGGATTTAACCTAAAAACCGTAGAAAAGGCGATAAACTACTACTTCTCTGGAAGGAAGAGCATAATAGAGGCAAACGTTGAAGCGGCGAGGACTTCCTTCGAATTTGTTAAGGAAAACTACGGTTTAGGAAAGGAAATACCAGATGGACCAAATAGAGGAAAAACTAGAATGGTTGCAACAGGAAATGATGTAGTAGCGATGGGAAAAGTCGCCGGTGGCCTAACGCTAGAGACTTATTATCCAATAACCCCAGCACAAGATGAAGCCTTCTACCTTGGACTTCACAGAAATTTCAAAGTTGATGAGAACACCTCGAAAGAACTTGGAATAGATAGGCTTGGTGTACTGCCTTTCCAAGCCGAGGACGAGCTTGCGGCAATAAACATGGCCATAGGAGGTGCCTTAGCAGGGGCAAGGACAGCAACAACAACTAGTGGGCCTGGTTTTTCGCTTATGAATGAGGGTATAAGCTTTGCAGTAATTGCAGAAGTGCCGGTTGTTATAACAGTATGGATGAGAGCAGGTCCAAGTACCGGGGAGGCTACAAGGCAAGGACAACAGGATCTCCTACATTCGATATTCTCAGGCCATGGGGATTCTCCAAAAATAGTTATATCTAGTGGAGATCACATAGAGGCATTCTATGATGCAATAAAGTCTCTCAACTGGGCAGAAAAGTACCAGACCCCAGTTGTCCACCTAGTTGACAAATACCTAGCATCTAGTATGATGAGTTTCGATAAGGAGGACGTTGATACTAGCAAAGTTCAGATAGACAGGGGTAAATACATAACAGAGCCTAGCGGTAATGAAGGTGAAAGATTCAAGAGATATGAACTAACAGAAGACTATGTTAGTCCTAGAGCACCTCTTGGAGCTAGGTTAATGATGATCAGTAGCTTAACCCATAACGAATATGGGATGGTGACGGAGGATCCTGTAACAAGAGAAAAAATGCTCATAAAAAGGCTTAAAAAGATAGAGAAAGCTGGTATGGAAATACCCGTAGAAGACAAAGCTAGGTTATATGGCAATCCTGATGCCAAGGTAACCATAGTCTCTTGGGGCTCTACTAAAGGTCCAATACTAGATGCCATCGATTTGCTCAAAAGGGATGGCATAGACGCAAAGTTACTCCACATTAGGATGCTAATGCCATTCCCTTCAGATTACGTATCTAAAGTCTTAAATTCATCAGACATAGTCATAGATCTCGAAGCCAACTCTATGGCACAGCTTGCAATGGCAATAAAGATGTATACAGGCTATGATATAAAGAGGAAGGTGGTTAAGCTTAGTGGGAGGACTATAATGGAACATGAAACGTATAAAGCGTTGAAATCTGTAATTAAGGGTGAAAAAGATTTCGTGGTGATGAGCGATGGCGCGTAACTGGTCTGATTACAGAACAAGTGCTTGGGTACAATGGTGCCCAGGCTGTGGAAACTATGGTATATTAACATCTTTGCAAAGGGCCTTAGCAGAACTAGACTTGCCACCAGAAAAGACTACCGTGGTCTCTGGTATAGGGTGCTCCAGTAGAATACCATACTATGTCAAGACGTCTAATGTTCATACACTTCACGGCAGACCAATTCCAGTAGCACAAGGGATAAAAATAGCTAACCCTGACCAAACTGTTATTGTTTCGTCGGGCGATGGTGATCTGCTAGGCATAGGAGCTGGTCACTTTGTTGCACTTGGAAGGAGAAACATACAAATAACAGTCATACTCCATGATAATGCCGTTTATGGGTTAACTAAAGGGCAGGCTTCTCCGACACTACACCTGTGGGTTAAAACAAAGGCTTTAGATACGCCAAACATACAAAGCAATATCAATCCACTGCTACTGGCGTTCGCAAGTGGCTATACCTTTATCGCAAGGGCGTATGCATATCATATAGATCAACTAAAAGAAATGATAAAGAAGGGGATAAGGCATAAGGGTACTTCCCTTATAGATGTCTTGCAACCATGTCCAACGTACAATAATATCATGACAAAGGATTGGTACGAAAAGAGAATATATTACCTAGAAAAAGATGACCCTAGCTGGGATCCAACAATATCTTCGCCGGAAGACTTCACAAAGAAATCCCCGAAGATACTTGAAAAGATGAATGAATGGGAAGATAGGATACCATTAGGGATATTCTATATTAATAACACAATAGAGTCGCTGGAAACCAGGATAGAGAAAATACTTCCAGGATATAGAATAAATCCACCTGGGAAGAGACCTATAGAAATAAATGGAAAACCTCTGGTACATCCATTTACAGAGTTCAAGGACAGGATAGTAGAAACGTGATGCTTTAATGGCATACTATGCAAAGATAATAAACCTTGAAGGAGGAGAACTGATGGTATCAATAGCAGATGAAGACTTGCTAGGGAAAAAATTCATCAGAGATGGGGTCTCTATTGATGTGTCACCCCTATTTTACGGCGATAAGATCCTTGATGATGAAGATGCAACAAAATACATCAAATTAGCAGACGTTCTAATTTTAACCGGTTCTAAAATTGTAAACAAGGCCATCGAAGAGGGGGTTGTTAACCCCGATTCTGTACTTGAGATTGATGGAGTTAAACACGTTCAAGTGTTTAGATTCAATTATTGAAATTTTTAAGCTTTACTCAACAAGAAGTCTATAATTATTATATACCTCTATTTTTTATTCTCGGAAATATCCATAATGCATAGGTGAGATTTTGGGAGATATCGTGGTACTGTTAAAGCCTGCGCTAAACCCAGAAATGATAAGATCCCTACCTGATGGGAGCGTAGATTTTAATGCCATACCACTAAAGCTATCTGATATAGACAGGAACGCCGTAGAAGAGGCCAACAAGATCAAAGGAATTACAAAGGGAAAAATATATTCTATATCCATCGTTACTTGGGGGCCAACAAGCAAAAGGGAGAAAGATATAAAGATGGCAATTCAAGAGGGCCTTGCAAAGGGTGTTGATGAAGCCATAGTATTGGAGGATGATTCTCTAATACCAGGAGATCAAGTAACAACAGCTTCTGCTGTCGTTAACGTTTTGAAAAAATTTAACATAAACCCTGATATAATCTTGGCTGGAGAAGCAACAATAGATGGCTTTTCTGGGCAAGTGGCTGGCAGAGTCGCTGCAAAGCTTGGATTACCATATATAAGCTTTGCAAGGAAAATTGAGATAAATGGTAATAAAATAGTTGCAGAAAGGGACCTTGAGGACTACGTAGAAGTGGTTGAATCCGAGATGCCAGCAGTAATTAGTGTTACAAGAGAAATTAACTCACCAAGGCCTCCAACCCTAATACAAATAAGGATGGCATCAAAGAAGCCCCAGCACGTAGTAAAGGTTTCTGATCTTGAAAAAGTTGAGAAGCAAAAGAAAAAGATGAAAGAGGCAAAGGTACTCGCTGTGAAGAGAAAGCAAACAATAGTTGAAGGAAAGTCACTAGATGAAATAGCAACAAAACTAGTCTCTCTCCTAGAGCAGGAGGGTGTATTTACTGAATAGGGGTGATGTATGGGATGGTAGATGTATTAGTTGTTACTAGTAAGGAAGTAGATGCCTCGGAAATATTAACGGTTGCTAGTAAGGTTGGCGAATCTGTAGCTTTGGCCTATGGTGATGAATGCGATAAGATAGCAAAATACTTTAAAAAAGTTTATAAGCTATCTTCGGATGACGTAGAATCCATATTTAATGGTATCAAACAGCTATATGATAGCAATAAACCTAAGCTTGTGATAGGCGTGACTAGCAAGAACTTAAAGGATGCCTTCTCAAGGCTAGCAGGTATTTATGATATGCCATTCTCTACTGACGTCTATGACGTAGAGGTTACGGAGAATGGAGTATCGTTTAAGAGAGGCTTTTTGAGCGGTAGGGCCATTATGACCGAAGAGGTCAGTTACCCTTCAATGCTTTTGCTTGCCCCGAGGAAGACACAGAAAAGTGAAGGGAAAGAAAACGGCAGCATAGAAGAACTAAGCATTAGTGCGCCCAGCAAAATAGTTGTAAAAGAGAGAAAAGAAAAAGCTAAAGGTGGCGTCAATATAGAATCAGCAAAACTGATAGTAAGCGTGGGAAGAGGGTTCAAAAACAAAGATGATATAAAGCTGGCCTTTGATCTAGCAGATATTATCGGCGCCCAAATTGGTTGTTCAAGGCCAATAGCTGCTGATCTAAAGTGGTTGTCTGAAGATCATTGGGTTGGCCTGAGCGGAAAGAAGGTTGCTCCGAAGCTGTACATGGCTATTGGCATTAGTGGTGCGCCCCAACACCTAGCTGGAATAACTGATGCAAAGATTGTGGTAGCAATAAACAATGATAAAACTGCCCCCATTTTCAAGAATGCAGACTATGGTGTTATAGCCGATCTATATCAATTCATCCCAATACTTGCAAATAAACTCAAGGAAAAGATGAAAAAATAATCTCAACTATTTTATAAGTCAATACAAAAATTTTTCATTTATTGTTGCAGAAACCCAATTGGCTTCTTCAAGTTATGGCACAACCTTAGAGAAGCTTACACCAATAGAATTTAGCTCTTCTATCACCTTATCTATTGCCTCAGGTGTCGAAGATTCCACAATAACTTCTATTAGTGCTTTGCCTGGTTCTATTAAATGGGTAATCCTATCATGTCTTATGTCTATTACGTTCAGCTTTGCTTGGGCTAATTTGCTCAAAATAATATCAAGCCATCCTGGAAGATCAGGTATCGTCCCACTCAATTTGACTATCCTTCCTGACCTTGCCAACTCATAATTTAATATATTAGATATCCTTGTCATATCTACGTTGCCACCAGTTATATATGCAACTACATCTTTACCTTTCACATTTACTTTGCCTTCCAATAGGGCAGCAACCGAAGCGGCCCCTGCCCCTTCAGCCAAGATTTTTCCCCTTTCTAAGAGGAGAAAGATTGCCCTAGCGACCTCTGCGTCATTAACCTTCACTATATCATCTACATAGTCTTTTATAATCTCAAATGTATATTTGCCGGAGTTCTTCACAATTAAACCATCCATTAAACCAAATGGTACATTTTTAATGTTTACTGGTTTTCCTGTCTTGAGACCTTCTGAGTACTTCGCCGCGTAAGAAGGCTCTACCCCTATTACCTTAATGTTATCTCCGAATTTCTTTTTCAACACTATTGCATTGCCAGATATCAACCCTCCCCCGCCAATTGGCATAATGACTATATCAGGCTTCTTAGAAAGCTGTTCAAGTACCTCATGGGCTATTGTGCCTTGACCTGCTATTACTTTGGGGTCATCAAATGGGTGTACCATGACCTTGCCGGTTTCCTCGCTAATTTCGATGGCCTTTCTCTCAGCTTCATCAAAATTTTTTCCATATAGAATTACCTCTGCGCCATAGTTCTTCGTTGCCTCTATTTTAGAAAGGGGAGCCACTTCCGGCATCACTATTGTCGATTTTGTATGCAATAGCGTTGCACCCAAAGCAACTCCTTGAGCGTGATTACCTGCACTTGCCGCTATAACCCCCTTTTTCCTTTCATCACCTAAAGACCATACCTTAAAATATGCACCCCTAACCTTAAAGGAACTAGTTCTCTGAAGGTTCTCTAACTTTAAGTAAACATTCCCTCCTGTAGCGCCTGATATAGTCCTGCTGTAGTCTAGAGGGGTTCTGTGTATCACACCTTTTAGAACTTCTAAAGCCTTTAGCGAGTCTGCATATATCTCTTCAATTTCCATGAAATACCACCATTTCTTATTAGTCCTAAGATGGTCTATTAAGCGTTTATGTATGTTATTTCCATCTCTAAGTTGTAACGGTGACGAATATCAAGCTTTTAAAGTTCCTTAGCATACTAATGAAGTCTTCTGTAGTGAGCTCGCTAATTCCATTAAAGCCATAGTCGCCTGAGAGCAACAACTCTACCAGCCTCTTTTGCCAGACATCTCCAACTACCATATAATATGCCCTACCATCATTATCTCTACTATACCTCAGCATGATTGGGATCTTCATGAATTTCCAGAAGTATGAAGGTACTAAGGACAACAACCTTCTTACTTCCTCTTCATCAAAAAAGTGATCTTCACCTGAGTGAAGCTGGATAGACATAACGCCTTTGCTCAGATCCTCAATAGTAATGCAGCCCTTAGGCCAGTAAAGCCTTAAGGTTTTCATACTATCCATGTACTTCTTCTTAACGTTTTTTATTCCATTACCATCGGAAAACAAGCAATTCACCTATGATATATTGCGTAGATCATAGCATGGTCTTTATCAAAGGGATCTAGGTGTATTGCATCCACGATTTCAAACCCACCCTTTTTAAGCTCATCAACCTCCCTGCGATAAATTTCACTAGGTTCCTTAGTAACATCTATGCTCCTTGCCTTTATCGCCAACAAAAGATATCCCTTATCCTTTAAGAAAAACCTAGAGTTCCTAACCACTATCGATGCCTGTTCTGGCTGTGCAACATCAGCATATATCCCATTTACGGCCTCTACCATATGACGGTACTTTTCAGGAAACCTTGCATCGGCTAACATAGGGTAGATGTTCTTCCTTTCTGTTACTATTAAGAGAAGATCCCTAATGACCCTATGAGAGAACTCTATCCCATAAATCTTCCCTTCAAAATCTATTATATCGCTTATGTGACTAGCGGTTGTTCCGCTTGCTATGCCTAAGTAAAGTAGTTTGTCTCCCTTTCTAACCGGGAGATCCTCAAGCCCTTTTAATAAAGCAGCGCCAAGCTTACTCCTATAAGCATTCCATTCCCTATACTCAGCATCTTTATATCTATACAACCTTTCACCATATACCCTTTGACCTGGCACTAGATTCTTCGTAGCCAGCTTATAGGAGCCATCTTCTTGCTCTACTATAAATACACCTTTCCACTTATCATGCTCCCTTATTTCCATTCATATCACCTCCTCTTGCCTCCTTTCTTATGCTTTGACCTCTTAAACTTCTCCTTTCTAAATCCCTTTCTTTCCTTTGTTTCAATAGGTCTCTTCGGAGGAGTTGGATACAACCTCTTTATCTCCTCTATCCTCCTATTCAGCTCTTCCTTCAACCTATTTCCAATGTACCTGCCACTATAAGCGTCTACCTTTGCAGCTATCGCCAGCTTTGCTGCCAGTGCCCTAGCAATCTTGCCTCTCTGCCATTTTGGACTTTTATAAATCTCTGGGTATTGAAATATTATACCGTGCTTTGGTGGTTTCCCTCCAGTTCTCAATGCCCTAAAAAGCGCCTTCTCTGCGCCCAAGACTTGGATAGTACTTGCCGGCATCGTTGCAAGCCTTTCTAGGCCACCCGCTAGGCTAATCAGCCTAGCACCTATGAGTGGTCCAACGAGCTCAGTTACGTTAGGTGCAACTTCCTTCATCACATTACTAGCATACTGATCCAAGTCCTTTCTCAGGTTATACATAAGATTTGTTATGTTTGCCAAGGTAATCATTGCCTCTAGATCCTTTTCCGAAACGTCAGCACCAAGGCTATTCCTTGAAGCTTCATATATCTTCCTAGCCTTGCCTTCGCTGACACCTAATGATACCAAGTTGCTAACGGTAAACTCCTCCCTTCTCTTTAGTTCAGAAATGAGCATTGCATATAGCTCATGGTTATCAACTAGGTCATTTAACTCCGGAAAATATATGCTATACCATTCCCTCAGCCTTGTGGAATAAAGGTTTACGGTTTTGTCTATATCATCAATTGCCCTTATTGCTTGCGCTACCAATAAATCCCTTTTTTGAACGGCACCTCTCAACATCCTTCTAGTAAACTCATATATAACATTGAAATACCACTCATAGAATTCCTTTTCATCCTTCACAAACTCTGAGGTAATGATATAAGAAGGCATTTCGCTTCTAAACTTCAAAGCCACGCTGTTTGCCTCTTCTACCTTTACATTTAAACCCTCTTGATTAAATACCTTCGCCTCGGACTCATCTTCAACGACAACTACATCCGGTTTAACCTCTTTTATTTTGTTGATAATGCTTAAAAAAGACTTGCTTAAAGCTCCCTTGTATACATTGATTATGCTTTCAGTAGCCTCGTCATAGTTCTTGGGTAGTGGTTCGTATGCTATCACCTCACCTTTTTCTCCTAGCGCATAGGTGCCACTAATAGCATCAACTATATATATCTTCAACTTTGAATACACCAGCCTTGCTACACCATTATTTATTTCTCTTTATTTCCTAATAAATTCATTTCCTGATCTCGATACATTATAATTCCAGATGCTCCATAGCAAATTGTTTCATCAAATAACGCTGGGTTTAAATCTAAAGCTTTTTAATCTTAAAAGCAATAAAGATGTTGGTGATTAAATATGCCTACGCACGGCTCTATGACAAAGGCAGGTAAAGTTAGGAAGGCAACGCCTAAGATAGAACAGAAGAAGAGAAAGAATATGAATCCAAGGGTAAAAAATAAGAAAGAATTCATAGTTAGATCGCAAAGGGTAGAAAGACCAATAAGGAGAAGAAGGTAGCCTTCGTAAACTTTTTATTGGTGTAAGGATTGGAAACAGGCTACTTTGGTTATCAAAGCATAGTAGCAGATAAACTTAAGGACGCCGGGATAAGACCTGGAGATAAGGTATTGATCAATAATGGAAGCAAAGAGGTTACTGGGATTCTTATGCCAAAGAATGAATTTTCTCATCCAAGCATCGTCGTAATAAAACTGGACAACGGATATAATATTGGAGTAAAGGTAAGTGAAGATAGCATAATCAAGAGGTTAGAAAAAGGGCTAATGACAAAGCATCCTGGAGAACCAATCAGGCTCACAGAAGAAGAAACCTTGCCACCAAAGGACAAGAGGGTCCTCATAATAGGTACAGGGGGTACGATAGCAAGCAGGGTAGAATATGAAACAGGTGCCGTAAAACCTTACTTAGATCCAGAGGAACTTTCTGCATCTATACCAGAAATCCTAAGGTATTCTAGCATAGAGGCCGAGGAGTTGCTTTCGATATTCAGTGAAGATATGAACCCAGCATATTGGGAATTAATATGCAAAGAAATCTCTAAAAAGATTGACGAATTTAATGGTATAGTAGTAGCACATGGCACCGATACTATGGCATATACAGCCTCTGCCGTTGCATTTGCGTTTCACAAATCCCTTAGCTCCCCTATAGTATTTACTGGCTCTCAAAGGAGTAGCGATAGACCTAGTAGCGACTCGTACTTTAACCTTATCTCTTCTGTTATAATAGCCTCAATGTCTCCATTCGGAGAAGTGGCAGTTGTTATGCATGGAGAAATTGGGGATACTTACGCGTTAGCTCACAGGGCAACAAAAGTTAGAAAGATGCACACGAGTAGGAGAGACGCGTTTCAAACAATTAATGATAAGCCCTTAGCCAAAATATTTCCATTTGAAGGAAGGTATGAGATAATTAATGAGAACTATAGGGAAAGGGCTAAGGAAAGCATAGCAGAAATAGGTTTTGACAAGAGGGTTGCTCTAATAAAATACTATCCTGGAATGACGAGTGAACTGATAGACTTTCTAATAGACAATGGTTATCATGGAATTGTTATAGAGGGTACCGGCTTTGGACACGTAGCAAACCGCTTGGTAAAATCCTTGGAAAGGGCCAAGGAAAGCGGTATACCAGTTGTAGCTACAAGTCAGACGCTATTTGGCAGGGTAAACCTAAACGTTTATAATACTGGCAGAAGAATGCTAATGGCAGGTGTTATACCAGCAGATGATATGCTCCCGGAGGTTGCATACGTCAAGCTTTCCTGGATCTTATCAAAAACTAGAGACATGAAAGAAGTTAAGGAACTGATGCTTAGGAACCTTGCAGGGGAAATCAATGAAAGGCACGAAATTAATTATTATCCAAGGTGGTACCATGGATAACCTAGATTATAGCGAGCTAAAACTCAAAGTAGGGCTAGAGATACACCAGCAACTAGACACCAAAAGTAAACTGTTTTGCTCTTGCCCCACTTCTTTGGTTGATGAAAGCGGTAAAGAGTTTGAGAGGTCACTGAGGCCTACGAGAAGTGAAACAGGAGAAGTAGATATTGCAGCGCTCTTTGAGTGGAGAAAGGGTAGAAGGTACAGGTACCAGGCACCCGAGGGTCACTACTGTATGGTTGAGGCTGATGAGGAACCTCCCCATGAAATGAATAGAGAGGCTGTAGCCATCGTGGCAGCAATAGCGTTAGCATTGAATTCAAACCTAGTAGATGAAGTACACACGATGAGGAAGATAGTTATTGATGGTAGCAACACGAGTGGCTTCCAAAGGACTGCAATAATAGCATTAAACGGGTATATAAATGTAAATGGAAAAAAGCACAGCATTGAAACCATAGCGCTTGAGGAAGATGCTGCAAGAAAAGTTTCTGAAGAAGGTAAGAAAATAATATACAAGCTTGACAGGCTTGGGATACCTCTAATAGAGATAGCAACGTCACCTGACATAGCTTCACCAAAAGAGGCAAGAGATGTAGCATTAGCAATCGGTAGGCTACTAAGGCTTACAGGAAGGGTTAAAAGAGGCTTAGGCACGATAAGGCAAGACCTCAACATAAGCATAGAAGGTGGCGCTAAGACTGAAGTCAAGGGTGTACAGAAACTCGACCTAATAGAAAAAATAGTTCAATTTGAAGTTGAGAGGCAAGTAAACCTATTAAAAATAAAGGATGAACTAAACAAAAGGGGTATCAGAAAAGAGGAGCTAGATAACATTAAAGCACAAGACCTCACCGAAGTATTTATGAACACAAAGAGCAAGGTTATTAAAAGCAAGATAAACTCCGGGAAAAAGGTAGTAGGTGCCAAGCTACCTGGCCTAAAGGGTATATTAGGTATAGAAATCATGCCTAACAGAAGGTTCGGAAAAGAAATAGCCGATTACGTTAGGTTCTGGTCAGGTGTTGAAGGTTTTTTCCATAGCGATGAATTACCAAGGTATGGGATTACAATTGAGGAAGTGGAAAAAACGTATTCTAAACTTAGTGCGGATAGGAATAAAGACGCATTTGTAATAATATCTGATGACTATGAAAAATGCCTAAAGGCACTAAGGGTAATTATTGATAGAATTAAAATGGCATTCGAAGGTGTGCCTGAAGAAACAAGGTCGGCCAACGAAGATGGTACAACCAAATATATGAGACCAAGACCTGGTAAAGAGAGGATGTACCCTGAGACAGATATACCTCCACTCTATATAGGAGATGCCATACTCAAGGAGGCAGAAAGAATAAAGCCTGAACCGCTTGAGGTCAAGATGAGAAAGCTTGTAGAGAGGTACGGATTAAGTAGAGAGCTGGCTGAAAAAACTATTAATGATGTAAACCTAGGTTTTATTGAAGAGCTACTAGACAAATATGGCGATAAGGTACAACCTACGTTAATAGCATCAATTTTTGTCAACATAATAAGAGGGTTAAAATCTAAAGGGGTAAACATCGATCTGTTATCTGAAAAGAAAATCGAAGAAATTATCAGGCTATTATATGAAAAGAAAATTAGCAAAGAGGTTATAGAAGACCTCTTAATAGAGGCTTGTGAAAAACCTGAATATAGCATTGAAGAAATAGTTAATATGATGGGCATAGGCACTATAAGCGTTGAAGAAGCGAGAAGCATAGTTAAGGATATAGTTAAAAATAACAAGGATTTGATAGTTTCTAAGGGAGTGAGATCAATAAACATCTTAATGGGAAAAGCCATGTCAAGGCTTAGGGGAAAAATAGATGGCAAGATCGTCTCTGAACTAGTAAACGATGAAGTTAAGAAAATTTTAAATAATGTATAGAGAAAATCAATTAAAACAGATAAGCTATTTTAAACC
>WAJZ01000003.1 GCA_015523575.1 Candidatus Hestiella acidicharens
CTCGATGCAATCAACCTTGCAATCTACGAAGCGGGTAAAAAGGTTGGTTATTTAGCAAAATACAACTACTTTGCCTATAGGATAGTTTCATTAATTAAGAAAAACTTAGAAGGAAAACCATATCCTTGCAATTATAGACAAACACTTACGTAGAGATTTATTCCTTTTTATACAAATAAATAACTATTGGTGGTTCGCTTGATATGTCCAGGCTTCATAGAAAACCCGGAAATTTTATCGGTAGAAGATATCAAAGCCTATGAAATCAATAATGTTTGGCATGGACTACCACTTCTAAACCTTATGGAAAATGCAGGCAGAGCTGTAGCGGATGCAATAGAATGTAAGCTCGGGAAAGTCAAAGGAAAAAGAATCGTTATTTTCGCTGGTAAGGGAGGTAATGGCGGAGATGCAATAGTTGCTGGGAGGCACCTATCTTCCAGAGGGGCAAACATTTTGATATACCTACTATACGATCCCAATTCAATAGAGCATAAAGACACACAACTAAACCTTAACTTTCTTAGAAAATCAAGTAATGTTGAGATAAAGCACCTATCTGATCCAAGGGACTACTCCCCTCTTGAAGCAGACGCCCTTATTGATGGCGTATTTGGAATAGGCATCAAAGGAAAAATTAGAGAGCCTGCCTTTAGCGCGCTAAAGGCATTTAATGAATCAAAAGGCTACAGGGTTTCTGTAGACGTGCCAAGTGGAGTTGATCCAGATACAGGAGAGGTGGCTGAGGGCTCAGCTATAGCAGACTTAACGGTTACGATGCAAGCGATAAAACCGGGCTTGCTTAAAGAGAATGCAAGCCAATACGTGGGTGAATTGCTAGTAGCTGAAATTGGCATGATAAAGGATTCTGAAACCTATGCTGGACCAGGGGACGTTATATCAAGGATTCCCAAGAGACCTAAGGATGCTAAAAAAGGAGGAAACGGGAGAGTGCTAACAATTGGTGGCTCTTATCATTATCTTGGTGCACCTTATTATGCTTCTTCCTCGGCGTTGCTCTCCGGTGCAGACCTCTCGTTTCTAGCATCACCCGAAAAGGTTGCATATGCCGTTTCTCAAAACAATCCTGGAATAATCCCAATACCACTAAAAGGGGATTATATAAGCAAAGAAAGTATAGGCCTTTTGAAAAGGGAAGTTACAAGGGCTGATACAATAATTATAGGACCTGGTCTGGGTACAAGCGATGAAACCAAAGAAGCTGTTATAGAGTTTATAGAATCGGTTAGAGGGAAACCATTAATAATAGATGCTGATGCCCTCAAGGCGCTTGCAGAAAGGGAAATAAAGCTTTGGGAAAGTGTCGTATTGACACCACATAGGGGCGAAGCTTCCCTGTTAGCAAAAAAGGATGGTGACCCTCAAGACCTGTCAAAAGAAATTGCAAGAAGGTATTCTTGTACTGTAATAGTTAAGGCGCCAGTAGACGTTATTTGTGAACCCTCGGGAAGTTGCAGGTATAATAAAACAGGCGTTCCTTCAATGGCTGTAGGGGGTACTGGAGACGTGCTTACTGGGGTCATAGGAGGCTTTTTGGCAAGAAAGGTGGCATTAGAAAATAAAGCAAAGCCTCTCCACATCGTTTCAGCGGCGGCCTACGTAGTAGGCAGGGCAGGGGAGCTGGCCTTTAAAGAGAAAGGAGAAAATATAACTGCTATTGACGTAATGCAAAAGATAAGGGACGCTATAAAGGAAGCATGGGAGTATGGGAGGTAACAGAAGTAACAACTTCGATACAGTAAAGAAATATGATATCACTTATTTGGGTTACGATGAACTCTATGGAGAAGAACAGAGGGAGAAATATGAAGTAACTTTTTCAAAGATAAAGCCGGAAGGTAGGGTTGCAGATATCGGTTGTGGAACCGGGCTCCTGATAGATTATCTCACAAAGATAGGTTTTTTTGAATCAATAAAAAATTATGTGTGTGTAGATCTAAGCATTAATATGCTGACGAGTGCTGCAAAGAAGAACCCTTCTTGTCATAAATGTGCCTTCATATTAGGCAATGCAGAAAGGTTACCATTTAAAGACAAGCAGTTTGATTATGTCTTTTCTTTTTCTATGATAAACTTACTGAATGAACCAAGTAAAGGCGTTGAAGAATTAATGAGAATAGGCAAAAAAAGAATTGTAAGCATTATAAAAAGGCTCAAGCATGTAGAAATTGCTGGTAAGTTATTAGGAGAAACAGAAAAAGACTTAATATTAATGATATGAGCTATTCTTACAACTAAGCCACGGCGGAACTAGGTAAACCGTTGCAAAGGGTTTATTGTCAGAAAACAAGGTTATAATATATGAGTTGTCTAGGTTTGAAAGCCTCCCGGTACAACAAGCCTTATTTGGCTCCTTAACAAGCCTTTCTAGTTTTATTTTTAGGCTGATACCAGGATAGATTTCAACGCTTAAAGTTGCCTCATATAACTTATTATTACTTCTCCTTTCATCCTCAATCCATACTAGTGGAATCCTCATTCCTACCATATATTCTTATAGAGGGCAAAGGCTATATTTTACTACACTCAGGTTTATTAGCACATGGGAGCTAACCGATTCTTCCTGATGAACAAGGAGAGCATAAAGGACTAGACACTTAGCAAGCGAATAGCTTACATCACTTAAAACAAAGAATTTTACAGTTCTTCCTCATATACTACTGGTTTTCTGCTCCTAGTAGGATGGGATTCATATATTTTTATTCTGTGATTCTTATATTTGTATATATCGTCTATACTTATTTTTAGCCTATCCATATCCAAGACCTCAGCCCATTTCAAAGTACCATATGGGGTAGGTTTTTCATACCACCTCCTATCATTAACTGCAAGCCTCCTAAACCTATTCCTTGTCTGTATTGAATCCTTAAATGATGCAGGACAAAAATGAACATCTATTGATGCATTCTTAGAGGCCCATTCTAACACCTTTATAGCAGCCTTAAGTGATCCCTTTACAGTAAAGGGTCTCTTTACATCTTCATCATAGCCCCTTGAGAGTAACGAGTTTGCATTAGATTCCACAAATTCCATCTCGTTTAGGTTTACAAAAGTACCCCCAAGCCTTTCGACATCTTTAATTACTTCCTTCGCCCAGCCTTCTAACCCCTTTGCTATAGGAATCTCTGCACCAACATCCATGCCAGTTAATTTCACAGCATATGAAATTGCCTTCTTGTATCTATTATCTACTGGATGAAACCTTATTTCATCAAGCCCATTCTTCCATAGGGATACCAAGGCATCAGGGGTAGCGTACCTACCGCTTGTGTATAAATGTATGTGGAAGTTGTTGCCAAAAGCCGATTTTAAGCACCTTATTACCCTTAAAGTTCTTTCAAACCTTACTAATGGATCGCCACCAGTTATGCTTGCTCCATTAGCTCCTTGCCTCTCTACTTCAGTTATTATTTCCTTGATGGACTTTACGATCTCTTCGTTTACATAAACAACATCTTTTCCAAACCTATCATTGCTAACCGGGCAATAGTAGCAGGAATCCCCGCACAAACCTGTTATAAATATGACTGCCTTCAGGCCAGGGAAGCAAAGGTTGCATCCTTTTGTCATTCTCCCTATTACAAGTGCTATCTTGTCGTCGCCAAGTACCTTCCTGTTACCCATTTTAGACCCTTACTAAAATTTAATATTTTGTGGCGTATATATAAATATAGAGATAAAAGAGGCTTATAG
>WAJZ01000004.1 GCA_015523575.1 Candidatus Hestiella acidicharens
CTATTAGGGATCTGCTGGCGTTTATATGGTCTATTACGGTTCCATTAGCTATTTTACTAACTAAAAGCTCCTTTCCATTATCCATTTTTACTCACCTTTTAATACAAGTGAAAGGAGGGCCATCCTTATGGGTATCCCTAACCTAGCCTGCATAAAGTATGCCTGAAACTTCGTTTCGTCAACGTCTCTTGAAAGCTCGTCTATCCTTGGCAGGGCATGGAGAACCTTCGCACCATCCTTAGCGTATTTATTCAAAAGTTCTTTGTTAATCCTGTAGCTACCCCTTACCCTCTCATATTCCTGTAAATCTGGGAACCTCTCCTTTTGTATCCTCGTTACGTATATCACATCAGCGTCAGATATTGCTTCCATGCTTTCTTCTTCCCTAAGCCTCAGCCCCCTTTCCTCTGCTACGAGCCTTATTTCTTCCCTAAGCCTCAAGCTTGGAGGCGATATAAGTATGATTTCCTTTGGATTGAATGAGGTAAGGCCAAATATTAGACTAGAAACAGTCCTTGAGTACTTTAAATCGCCTATAAAGGCAAACGTCAGGCCATCAATTGTATTGAACAGAGTTTTCGTAGTATATAAATCCAGCATTGCCTGCGTAGGATGGTGTGATTTTCCGTCGCCGGCATTTATTATAGGTTTTTCTGCTATGTTTGAGGCTAAAAGCGCGGCACCTTCATATTTGTGCCTAACAACTATTAAGTCTACATAGGAATCGAGCATCCTTATTGTATCTGAAAAGCTCTCACCCTTGGCTATACTTGTCGCTTCTTCGCTTACAAACCCGACTGTATCGGCGCCGAGCCTCTTGGCAGCTGTTTCAAAGCTCATCCTCGTCCTCGTGGACGGCTCGAAGAATGCCAGCCCAATTATCATATCTGAAAGTTCATTTTTTAACCGGTATTGGTTTTTTCTCATATAGTCAGCTTTTTCAAAAAGTACCTCTAGGTCATTCCTGGAAAAATCTAGGATGCTTATTACATCTCTACCCTTCCACAAAGCCCTCACCTCCATAGAGGTCTAACCATAGTGATTTGAAGGTCTCTTCATTTAAAAAACCCTGTTTCTTAAGGCTAACAATTATGTCTTTTAGTGAAAAGAGGTACCTCAAGCTCACACCTTCCTTTCTAAGGTTCTCCTCAGCTCCTTGAGCCCTATCTATTATCACTATGGATTCCTTAACGCTTCCACCATTTTCTCTGATAAACCCTATCGTTTCCATTATGCTACCCCCTGTTGTGGAAACGTCATCAAGCACTATGCATTCCCTGCCCTTGATATCTATTCCTTCAAGCCTTTTCTTCAGTCCATGCTCCTTTTTAGGCCTAAAGTATGACATCGGGAGCCCCAGGCTATAAGAAGCTATTGATGCCCAAGGTATTCCTCCGGTAGCAACGCCTACAATAATGATATCTTTCCTAGATATTTCCCTCAGTTTATTGATTAGCATTTCTCCAATAGCCTTAAAACCGTCGGGGTAGGCAAGCATATTCCTCATATCGATATAAATCCTGCTCGTTTTGCCACTGGCGAGCAAAAAGTCTCCAATCTTCACAGAACCTGTTTTATATAGAAGCCTAGATATAAGGTCTACCTCCTGCACTTATCTAACCTCCTCTTTTGCTCATAAATTATCAGCTTCGTCGTTTCCACAGGGTTTGAGGAATTCGTAATATATCTTCCTACTATCTCAAAATCAGCGCCATTGCAGAGGGCCACGCCGGGCTTTGCTCCTTGTACTCCGACCCCTGGTGAAAGTATCTTTATTTCTTTACCTAAGGATTCTCTCAACCTTCCTATAACTTCAGGTCTCGTTGCAGGTGCCACTATACCCCAGGGGTTTATACCTTTTATCACGCTAGCTATGTTATCAATTTCCTTATCATAGACCTCTGTCGAGCCCTTGTGGCTCATTGATGCTACTAATATGAGCTTCGAGCCCCTGCCGTCTAGGTAGCCCTTCAAGTCATCTAGCGCCCCTTCCCTCCCGATGAAGGAGTGCGCTATGAATGCATCCACATGGGGTAGAAGAACCTCTGCAGTAGTTATCATTATATCTCCTATGTCTGCAAGTTTTAGATCAGCTATTATCATGTTATTTCTACAGACCTCCCTGACCTCTCTTGCAATTGTCGCTCCATATTTAACAAATAAGGGGATGCCAAGTTTAACTCCAGAAACCATATTGCATATCTTTGAGATAGTCCCTATTACCTCTTTTCCATCCTTTGAACTTGACCTATCGAAAGCTACTATTAATGTCAAACTAACCCACTTTGAAAGTTCTCTCTTTTCATACTTATAAGCTTAGATGCTGGAGAACCATGACATAAAGGAGTTGTGGAGTATCCTTAGGTCACTTTGCGACGGGTTTGACATCCCATTAATGCTTAATATGCTGTCAATTAAATTACTTGGCAGCTCATCGAATACATTATACTGCAATTCCCCATATCCTTCGATTCTGTAGTTCCTGGTGAAAGGTATATACTCACCACACCTCGTGTTGGGATTGATTTTAAATGGTTCGAAAACTGCTATCATAGGCTTTCCATAGTATCCTGCGATGATAGCAAGGTTTTTTGAACCAACCTTGTTAAACACGCAACCGTCTATTGTGACGTTGTCAGCACCTATGAGTATGATATCAGATTCTTCAATCCCTGCACTTGTGGCAGAGTCCGGGAAAACCTTAGCTTCTACTCCCATCCTTCTGGCCTCTTTTGCAAGGTAAACGCCCTCCCCACCCGGTAATGATTCTGCAACGTTTACCCTATTTATAAGGTCTTTGTAGCTCTTTATGATTTCAAATATATTGCTACTGTTGCTTATAGTAAAGATTGTTACCTTCTTCCCTCTAAAGAGCTGTTGTGCATGGTCAATTATGTTCTTTTTTGCAAATTTAATATATTCTATGAACCTTTCCGCCCCCCATGCAAGATCTTTACCGGAGCTGCACGTTTTTCTTAACACAAGCGACAAGTTGTAGAGGCTACCCATAACTGGGTTTATCTTTATTATTATATCGCTGAGGCTTTCCAGCTCCTCACATGATAACTCCTTTCCGTTCTCGATTATAGCTTTTGCCATGGCCTCAGAGCTCCAAGTGGCCCCCCTAATCCTTTCCCTTGCAACCTCTTCAGCGATTTTAATTATGTTTTCCAAGACCTTACACCGCGTAATGTATAGTTAAGGCAAAAGTTTATTAGTTAGTTATAACTGGATAGGGTATCCAGGAGAGAAAAGTTGGAGGGTAGTAAGCTAATAGTGGCATTAATAGTAATAATAATTGTAGGATTTTCGGTACTTGGTTACTCAATGTATTCTTTATATAACAGCGTACAAAACAGGGTTAGCAGCTTAAACTCTACCATAGTAAAGCTAAGTAACTCTACGAATGCTAAAATTACCTATGAGATAGCTGGGCTTGCTTCAAAAGTAGGTTCTTTGAGCTCTAACCTTGCAACAATTAACGGGACGTTGAGTAATAAAATAAGCACGTTGGAAAAAAGGATAGATACGCTTTCAAGTAGCTCATCCTACTTCCCAGTAACCATAATGAGCGCTACAAACACTAGCGTTACCATACCCTCTTACCCAAAAAGGATAGTATCATTAGACCCTGCAACAACTGAAATACTAATTGCAATAGGTGCAGGGAAGCAGCTGGTAGGCGTTGATAATGCAAGCCTCCACTACCTGCCGCCTAGATTTGAAAAGGAGCTAAAAGGCCTATACAAGAGCGGTAACGTAACAAACATAGGGAATACGTATTCTGGGGTAGACGTTGAAAAGGTGCTTTCCCTAAGGCCTAACCTTGTTATAGGTAC
>WAJZ01000005.1 GCA_015523575.1 Candidatus Hestiella acidicharens
GCCTATTTCTTTATTCTACTGGTTATAAAGTCCTCATATGTAAAGTCTGGCTCTTGGTTAGGCGCTAAAATACCCCTATTTCTCATTATTTCCCTTGTCAATAACCAATAGATTAATGCTAGGCTTCTCCTACCTTTGTTGTTTGCCGGTATTATTAGATCAACATCTTCTACTTTGTTGTCTGTGTCAGAAAGGGCTACTACGGGTATTCCTATTTTTGAGGCTTCTATGAGCGCCTGTTTGTCAGTCCTTGTATCTGTTAATACTACAACTTCAGGTTCTATATATTCTTCTAGGTTTGGATTTGTAAAAATCCCAGGTATCACCCTACCAGTAACCGGATTACAACCTATCTTGCTACACATCATCGCAATTGGTCTTTGACCATATATTCTGCTGGAAACGACTACTATTTTTTGGGGATCAAAGGTAGATAAGAACTTGCCTGCAATCCTTATCCTTTCATCAGTTTTCTTTACATCTAGAAGATAAAAACCATCTGGTAAGATTTTATAAACAAACTGTCTCATGTACTTGGTGCAGATTTGCGTACCAAAAATAACTCCAGCCTTTTTATATGTATCGGAAGGAATTAATAGCTCGGCTTCATCATAACTCATATGTTACCACCTCTCTCTAACTCTCTAGCTCTAACAATTCTCATAATACTATATTTAGAAACGCTTTCCGAATATGCAATGCTTGTATATAAGGTTCTCCTACAGCAATACCTCTTAACTCCAAGGTCATCTAATACTTTCTCCGGATCTTCTCCAGCTTCAACCCTTTCCTTAAATGGTTTGTAGAGGTGGCCCAAAGGGGCTCCACATGTAAGGCATCTAATTGGAGGTAGCAAAGCGTTTCACCTATAAGATGTCTGCCATCCTCTTCTGGCGCTGTATCTCATGTATTTCTTAGGCTCTGTCCTTCTATAATCGCCAGAGAGCATTGACTTATCATATTCTTCAAATATACGCTTTATCCTCTGAGATATCCGATTTTTCATCTCACACTCTTCACTACTATCGTTACATCTAAAGTAATTTACCAGACCCCTAGCTATTGCCGTTCTTATTGCACCGGCTTGTCCCATTATTCCTCCTCCACTTACCCTTACATCTATGTCTACCATTTTCCTTACTTCACTTCCAACCAATAAAAGGGGTTCAAGAATTTTAATTTTCACCATATAGTTGGGTATGATATCAGCTGGCGTTCCATTTATCTTTACCTTTCCGGTGCCAGGCCTTATTATAGCCGTTGCTATCGCCCTTTTCCTTTTACCAGTTGAGATTATAATGTTAGAACTATTTTGCTTATTCTCCAACACTCCTCACCTTCCAGCCAAGTTGCTCAGATATTATACCAAGCGTCGTGAACTTCCTCCCCAATTTATCCGATGTAATTCCCGCTGGTTTTATGCTTTCTTTGTTTACGTATTCTTTTGGAGTGCCTATATAAACCCTTAGCCTCTTTAGCGCTTCTTCCCCTTTCTTTTTATTTTTTGGAAGCATCCCCCTAACTGTTCTCTTAAATAACCTTGTTGGAGACCTAGGTCTTTTTGGTCTCCATTTATGTGAATAGTGAGTTCTCACACCAAGTATAGTATTTTTATAGAATTGTACTAGCTTTTTCGGTTCACCACTAACCACAATTTTCTCGGAATTTATTACAACAACCTTCTTTCCTTCTAGTAGCATCTTAGCCACCCTACTTGCCAACCTGCCAAGGATAACATCGCTGCCATCTATTATTATTTGGTCACTTTGACTCATGCGTATCACCTCATGTAATAATCTTTATATTACTACCTTGTGGGTTTTCCCTTATCTCATCTTCTATCGTCTTATAGGTGCTTCCAGAGGATCTTATCTTTTCTATTGCTGTTTGAGAAAATGAAAATGCAACAAGTGTCACCTTCTTTGTCAGCATACCATTTCCTAGTATTTTACCAGGAACCAGTATAACATCCCCGTCTTTTGCAAGCCTGTTTATTTTATTTAGGTTTACGGCAACCCTTCTCCTCGATGGTCTTGAAAGTACTTCTGCAGCATAGCGCCATATATTTGACCTAGTTTTCCTGTATTGTGATTGCAACGATCTCATAGTACCAGCTAAGATATCATTCATAACTCTTCTATTCATTATCTTCACCCCTTTCCTCTAGTGCTTTCAACAGTTTTTCTACCCTCTTATCAAGGATCTTAGAGGCTTCTAATATTATTTGTTGCGGTCTTAGTGAACCATTAGACTCAACTGTTAAGAGCAGCCTGTTTTTGTCATACCTAACCTTGATTGCATTACTACAAACGCTCTCTTCGCAGTACCTAAGCCCGCTTGTGTTTATGTTTTTCCTATATTCAATGGTTTTCACCTCTTTTGATTTGATGGCCTCCGAAACCTCCTTATAGGAAGAGACACATTTCAGACATTCTTCGCTAGCTATATCTCCCTTAACATCTACTAGAGGCATGTATTGTAGTATAGAAACTGAGGCAGGACTCCATTTTCCATGTTCTTTACCTCTTCCTAGCCTGGCATAACCGACTAGGTGAATTCTTTGCCCTGGTGCTATAAAGGCTATTGGGGTATCTGGATAAACAGGTTCTATAGCTTCATCTGAAAACTTGAGGTCTGAGGCCTTTATATATAGACCGCTGAGCTCTTCTTCTACACTTTTCTCTAAATATACCTGCACAAAACACTCGGTGTTTGTTTCATCTTCATCTTTACACTCTTCAGGAGCTTTGTATTTGTGTATAGCTTCATCTGATTTTAACGTAAGAAGGCCTAATCTGTGTGCAATTATCTCATCATATGCATTTGTGGTGTTATCATAGAAGTATACATAATCTACAGCCATCGTTGGTACATCTGATAATACAAGCCTCCTTATAGCATTACCAAACGCTACAGGAAAGCCTTCTAATAGCAACGTGATTCTACTGCTATCGACCTCTAAAACCTCAACATCTTCCTTCATATTTTTCCCCTCTTTTAGGACAAAAAGGGAAGAGTAAGTAAGGACTACACCCTCCTACCTCTTCTTCCTCCAGGCCTTCTTGTGGTGTCATGTGGAAGTGGCGTTACGTCCTCTATCCTCCCTATAACGAACCCTGCTCTAGCGAGCGCTCTAATTGCTGATTGAGCGCCTGGCCCTGGGGTCTTAGGGCCATGACCACCTGGGGCTCGAACCTTTATGTGTATTGCTGTTATTCCTCTATCCATAGATGTTTGCGCAGCCCTTATTGCTGCAATCATGGCAGCATAAGGTGATGGCTTTTCTCTATCAGCCTTAACTACCATTCCTCCAGAAACCCTTGAAGAGGTCTCTGAACCAGTTAGATCTGTTATATGTATAATCGTGTTGTTAAAGCTACTGTAAATATAGGCAATTCCCCACTTAAGTTCCCTGAACGCCATTATACTTCACCTAATTCGAGGTCTCCTTTCCTCTAATGATCTCGCCAATACGATCTCCTGGAGGATATGAGATTTTATCTTCTTCATTTCTTGGTACAATATAACCGGGGCTTGTAACTCTCCTTCCCTCTATCGCTATATGTCCATGAGTTATTAATTGTCTTGCCTGGTGTATAGTGTTTGCTAGTCCTTTTTTGAACACTATTGTTTGTAGCCTTCTCTCTAGAATATTTTCAGATGTAAGTCCAAGGATGTCATCAAGGCCTGAATCCTTACTTATCAGCCCCAGCCTATATAATCTATCTAGTAGGCTTTTGCTGGCTTCAGACCTCTCGGGCTCAGGTAATGCCATCAAAGACCTTGCTTGGTGCCTCGTTTTTCTTATAAACGTCTCGGCTATCCTTAGCTCTCTTTTGTTCCTAAGGCCATATGTTCCCATTATCTTTAGTTCTGCCTCCAATCTCTCCTTAATCCATGGATGTCCTGGACCTTCCCACTTCTTTCTAGGTTTTTTCGGATCTCCCAAGCATATCACCTTCCTTTCTTAACCCCTACGGTCATGCCTAGCCTTCCCGTAGTGTGGGTTCTCTGCCCTCTAACCTTTAAGCCAAGTTTATGCCTTACTCCTCTCCAGGAATTTATCTTCTGCTCCCGTTCTACGTCACGCCTTGCGACGAAGATCAGATCAGCTCCTATAAGGTGTTTATCTTCTCCAGTCTCATAATCCTTTCTCCTATTGTACATCCAACTCGGTAGGTTAAGTTTTGTTAGGTCAAAGAGTATACCTTCAAGCTCCTTTAGTTCTTTATTTGTAAGATAACCTATCCTTTTATTAGGATCGATTCCTAGTTTCCTTGTTATTGCAAGTGCCGTAGGAAAACCTATGCCCTTTATCTTACTCAATCCATATATCATATTCATGTTGCCATCAATATCTGTGTTTGCGATCCTTATTATATACTTGAATGGCCCTTCCCTGCTTTGCCTTGTCGACATTCATTATTCCCCGAGATTTGCTAAGCGCCTGCCTTAGACCTCAAGTCTTTAATTTTCTCTATGAGCCCTTTTAAGTCGCTTTCTGCTTCTCCTGGATCTATTACCGCTACGCTGGCTGCGCTCACTTCTATTTTAACTGACTCTCCTAGCCTCTTCTTACTAGGCACGTAAACGAAAGGCGTTTTCTTGGAGTCGCACAAGAGAGGAAGGTAAGCGACTATTTCTGGTGGGTCGACATCTGTTGCTATTACCACCAGCCTAGCTAGACCCCTCTCAATAGCTTTTGTAGTTTCGTTAGTCCCCTTTTTGACCTTACCGGTTTCACTAGCTTTATTGACCACTCTATATACTTCCTCTACCAGATCCTCTGGCACCTCAAACAACACATAATCTTGTTTAGCCACTTTTCATCCTCCTCCCCTATTCCTCTGGGTCGTCTCTATTCTAAGTTAAGCGAATAACTTTTAAATGTAACGCATTCACAAACCAATAGGTGGTTGATATGGCTTGTCTAGAAAACATATCTTCGGGTAAGGAAGCCCCTAACGTTGTAAACATGTTTGTCGAGATACCTATGAACAGCTCAGTCAAATATGAATTTGACGACGAAGGCTGTTTCATTAAAGTAGACAGGTTCTTATATACAAGCATGTTCTATCCATTTAACTATGGTTTCATACCAAAAACAAAGTCTGAAGATGGTGACCCCATAGATGTATTATTGATAAGCAGGGAGCCAGTCATGCCAGGAACTACAATAGAGGTAAAACCAATAGGGATGTTGATAATGCAAGATGAAGCCGGGCCTGACAGCAAGATAATAGCTGTACCAAAGGAGAAGCTTGATCCGATATATGGGGCTTGGTCAGATATCGATGAAATACCAGAATGGATAAAGAAAAAGATTTCTCACTTCTTTGAGCATTATAAAGAGATAGAGCCGAACAAATGGGTGAAGGTAAAAGGCTGGAAAGGAGCAGAGAGCGCTAGGAAGGAAATAATGGATGCAATAGAGAGGGCAAAGAAAGAAGGTCTATGAAATAGCTATTATTATCACATTATTTAGGTTTGATCCTGTATGCCCAGTTTTTATTAATGAATTTATTTTTTCCAGAACCCTGTAGCTGTTGTTATTGTTCAATTCTTGGATAAGATTAATGTTGGCTTTCTTAAGCTTCTTCAGATCATCGGTACCTATGATTGCTCCCGCTGCGTCTGTTGGGCCATCTATCCCGTCTGTTGCAAATACTAATAATGAGACATTTCTATCAAGACTTTGTTGCATTTTTATGGCCCATGCAAGTGCTAATTCTGTGTTTCTTCCTCCAATGCCATTACCTTTAACTGTAACAGATGTTTCGCCTCCTAGGATTAAGGCAAGAGGTGGCTTCCTTGGTATTTTTTTATTGATCACATCAAGCGTTATTGATGCTAACATATAACCTACTTCCCTAGACTCTCCTTCAAGCCTAGAAGTTAGGATCAAGGTTCTGTAGCCTATTTCTTTTAGCTTTCTTGAAACAGCCCTTAGCACTACTTCGTTATTAGCTACTATCTTATTCCTTACCCTTCTTAGCTTCTTGTCCCCAGGTTTTAAGGTCTCAGGTATTTTACCTTCCATACCTTCATTTATAACCTTCATAATCCTTCTAGGAACTGCATCTTCAAGGCCATTATTGGTTATTATTCTATATGCATCTTCAAAAGTCGTGGGATCGGGTACCGTTGGTCCAGAGGCTATTTGATCTATTTTATCGCCAGGGACGTCACTAGCATAGAGCCCGTAGGTTTTTGAGGGATATGAATATTCTATAAGCCTTCCTCCTTTTATCATTGAGAGATGTTTTCTGATAGTATTTATACCAGAAATTTCTATGCCAGACTTTAGTAGAGCTTCGTTTAATATCTTAATATCATCAAGTGTTATATTATCTAAGGGCTTTTCTACGAGGGCTGACCCTCCACCAGATATGAGATAAATAGTGTTCTTTTTAGATTGTTTAGACCACTCAATTACTGCGTCACCAGCCTTTATGCTGTTTTCATCTGGTATTGGATGGCCTGATTCTATTATTTCTAAGGAGCCTACTTTTGGTCTTCTTCCCCCTCTTGGGATAACTATGACACCACCTGCTATCTTATCTTCCAATACCTCAAACGCACCTTGGGACATAAGTCCAGCGCCTTTTCCAAATGCTATTAATATGAGCTCTTTTCCAGCAAACTTCTTTAGGCTATTTGCAACAGGACGTGAAAGGTCTGCGGCTGTGACTATAGTTTTTATTATGTTATATAGATCTGACTTCGGATCTAGGTCCACCTCTGATTCCCTTGTTATATAATTTCTGGTGGGGGTATTATTCAGGTGTTATTAAGCCACACATCTAAAGACCTATAATAGATAATAAAAATAACGAGCTGAGGGATAAGGCATGATATCAGATATAGTTAGAAAGATCTTTGTAAGAAACCAATCATACAAAGAAACAGGTGTAGCGCAGGGTGGAATAGATTATGATGAAATCTTGGCCCAGCTAAACATGGTTAAGTTTGAAATAGACAGAATTAAAACAACGATAGCAGACGAAATACAAGTATATTATAAGAAGATGATGGATGCAATAAGGTCGAAGGACAGGGAAGGGAGCGAGATAAATGCTGCAGAAATAGTCTTAAAGAAGAGGGTGTTAAAATCAATACTTGCCTATGGGAACATGGTTGAGCTAGCAATTAGGAGGGTTCAAGATACGAGAAGCCTAGAATCCATAGTTAAGATAATTGGTCCATTGAGATATGCCATGGGCGCTATGGATGAGTATTTAGCTAGCGTTGCACCACAGGCAGTTACAACGTTGAGCAATGCAATAGAGGTGACTGAGGGTGTTATAAGAAAAGCAAGGATGATAACGGATTCAATTCCTAAGGCAAGTAGCATGGGTGAGTTATTGCCAGAGGCCAACGAGCTTTTATCAAGTGCCTTTGTTGAGGCCGAAAAGGAAGTAGAGAAGCTCTCGCCAAAGGTTCCTGAAAGCCTAGATCCAGGGGCTATAGAAAAGAAAATCTTAAACTATATAAAGCAAAAAAGTGGTCTACTAAACCTAAAGAAGGCGAGTGAGGATCTCGGAATACCCTTAGAGGCAATAAAGGAAGCTCTCTATAGGCTAGAAACAAGGGGCGTTATTAAGGTAGAGATACCTAACAAACAAACAACCTAATTTTTTAGTTGTTTACGCTTTAAATATTGGGTTTTTATTTAATGTTGAGGGGGCAAGTATGAATGAAACTAATCCGATTGCGATGCTTGAAAGGGTTGCTAGAAAGAAAATCCAGGAAGCATTGGAAGCAGAAAGAAACAAGGATTATGGGGAAGCAATAGATAAGTACAAGAAAGCTATAGAGGCTTTGGAAGAGATAGTAAGAAACTACCCAGACCATACAATGGTTCGATTGTATAGAAAGACAATAAATGAGCTAAAGATAAGGTTGAAGTATATTGAGGGTAAGGCTTCACAAGCAATTGGAGAGGGACTTCCTAATGAAATTAGGGTAGAGGTAAATGAGGAATCCCTAGAAACCCTACCAGATTTCGTATTGAAAGAAAAACCTGTTGTGACCTTTGATGATATAGCCGGACTAGAAGAGGCCAAGAAGGCGATAAAGGAATCGATTTTATATCCTGTAAAGAGACCTGACCTCTTCCCCCTTGGATGGCCTAGGGGTATATTGTTATATGGACCTCCAGGGACCGGAAAAACAATGCTTGCAGCTGCGGTAACAAATGAAATTAATGGAGAATTTATCTACT
Organism: Candidatus Hestiella acidicharens; assembly: GCA_015523575.1. Lineage (GTDB taxonomy): Archaea > Thermoproteota > Thermoprotei_A > Sulfolobales > Acidilobaceae > Caldisphaera > Caldisphaera acidicharens. Next base: position 8,225 of record WAJZ01000005.1, read on the forward strand.
TAGATGCAACAAATATAATGAGCAAATGGCTTGGGGAAGCCGAAAAAAATGTTAAAAAGGTATTTGATTATGCTAGGTCTAAGGCCTCAAAGGGTAACCCAGTTATAATATTTATAGATGAGCTGGATGCCATGCTAGGCGTGTTTTCTAATGAAGTTGGTGGAGAGGTAAGAGTAAGAAACCAGTTTTTGAAAGAGATGGATGGATTACAAGATAAATCTAAAATACTTCACGTATATGTTATTGGAGCTACGAATAAGCCATGGGCCCTAGACGGGCCCTTTATAAGGAGATTCCAAAAAAGGATTTACGTTCCTTTGCCCGATAGGAATGCAAGAATAAAGATGCTGGAGTTGCTCACCTCAAAAATAAATATTGACAATAGTGTTGATTTTGAAAAGATAGCAGACATGCTAGAGGGCTATTCTGGTAGCGATATAAGGGATATAGTGCAAGATGCTTATATGAGGGTTGTAAGAGAGTATTTCGAGCTCAACGGTGGGGATGGTAATGTAAGGCCTGTAACACAAAACGACTTCATCGAATCTATCAGGTTAAGAAGACCTAGCATTTCAAAGGAAATGATAAAGCTCTATGAAAAGTGGGATGAGAAGTTTGGTGCCATCTAAGAAAATCAAATAAGCTTAAATCGTCTACCTTCATTACTGTGCACTTTTTTGGCTAAAGAACCGCAAATTTTTATTGTTAATCTTAGTTTTGTAGAGGTTTCTTATTTTTAGTAAACAATTTCTAGGTGTATCAAAAATCAAAAGGCATCTATTTACGGTGTTGTACCTATGGATTATACGCCTATAATTTTTAATGCCATATATTGAAATGCACACGGTATATATCTGATTGTTCTTAGGTTTCTGTAGTCTTTTCCCCACATCCATATGTACTTTTTAGAAGCTTCGTCTAGATTATGGGCCTCCTCCTTGTTTAGGGAAATGCTCGATGCCTCTGCATATTCCTTCACTCTCCATTCTTTCCTAGTTCCAGGGATTGGCAATACGCCTTTATTTAACAACCATGCTAGGCTTATCTGGGACTTTGTTGATCCCCTTTCTC
>WAJZ01000006.1 GCA_015523575.1 Candidatus Hestiella acidicharens
CTCAAAATACAATGTATCAACCCTCGTTATAGAAAAAAACGAGGACTTTGGTAGAGAAATGACGGCAAGTAACATGACGTTAGTTTGTCAAGGGGCAGACTCCCTTACTTTTAGATATGGGACGCTTCATGCAGAACTGAACATAAAAAGCATACCATTATGGCCAAAATATGCAGAAGAACTCGGTGTTCCCTTTAAAAAAATAGGTGGTCTTGGCTTGATAAGGGATAAGGCTGACTTCTTTAGGTTTATGAAGATGTACTCAAGGGCATTTAAATCTTCGCTAAAGGGTGAAGAATCGTACTATATTCCTAAAGGTAGCTTCGAACCACTACAGTTTTTGAATAAGAAGGCTCTAAAAGACTTAGAGCCCTACTCGAATCCAAAAATCCAAGGAGCCCTATATGACCCAAACCTAGCTGTGACAGATCCTGTAAAGTTGGCTGTAGCACTAGCCGAAAATGCTAAGGCTAACGGCGTTGAGTTTCTTTTGAAAAATGAGGTAAATAAAATTATGAGGGAAGACGAGTATTTTACGATTATAACTAATGAAACTTCTATTAAAGGCTCGTTCATTGTGAACGCTTCTGGAATAAATGCGGATAGGTTAGCTGAAATGGCAAAGGCAAGGGATTTTAGCTATGTTCCAGTTAAAGGGGTTTTGACGGATTTTGATGAAGATACAAGCGAGGTCTTTAAACACCAAGCATTTTATCTTCCAAGTCTAGGAGAACCCCATATCAAGGCTGTGGTCCCTCTAATATATGGGGGTCTCAGGGTCGGTATCCATCTAAGCTTTACGTTGCGTAGCGATAAGGAGATTCCTCTAGGGGCGGCAGATCATAACCTAGGGGTTATCAAGAGCATTGTCCCCAGCTATCCTTTTGAAAAACACATTAAGAAGACGTTCTTTGGTATAATGCCTCTAACAAATGCCGAAACTGGCTGGCATGACTTTGTTGTGGACACACCGCCTCATGTACCTAGGTGGATCAACGTAGTTTTAGGACCGGCCGGGGTTTCTTCTTCGCCGATGCTTGGAAAGAAGGTGGTTGAGTTGCTTTCAACATCAGGCTTAGAGATGGAGCCTAATCCTAGGTTTAGTTCTTCGGCCAAAGGAGGTGTAAAGGGATGAGCGCGTTATCTAGAAAGGTGGACTTGAATATGGCTGTTAAAATTATAAATGCAATGATTATGTATGCAAATGATAATGGGCTGTTACCTGGTAGCTATGCAGTCGTTGATGAAGGAGGACACGTAGTTGCGTTTGAGAGGAGGGACGAGGCACCAGCTGCAACTGCTGACATAGCCATAGATAAGGCTTGGACAGCTGCTACTATGAAAGCTTCAGGAAGGATACTCGAGATTATATCTAAGGGCCAGGGTTGGAGGCTTAATGTAAAGCATAAAGGTAGGCTAACCATCATTCCAGGAGCAGTTCCAATAATAGCCAATGCAAGGGTTATTGGAGGTGTTGGTCACAGCGGTGGCTCTGCGGAAGACGATTTAAAGATAGCACAAGCCGGCTGGACTGCGATCTTTAGGGAAGAGAATTTCAACGCTGAGGTGGAGGAAAGGCTTTCCCTTGCAAGGAAAATTGCCAAGGAAGTAATAGAGGAAGTGGATAATAGAAAGCTTAAGCCAGTAACCTTAGCTGTAGTAGATGAATGGGGTCACCCAACTTTGATTTATAGGATAGATGGGGCTCCTTTTGGAACTTTAGAATTAGCAAGGGACAAGGCTTGGACAGCTGTTGCTTTCAAGACTCTATCAGAAAACGTATCATCGCTTTATTCAAATATGATAAGTGCAACAAACTGGAATGAAAGGCTCACTCCTATCCCTGGGGGTGTCCCATTCATGTATAATAATAAATTTGTTGGAGCAATTGGGATTGCAGGCAACATGCCTGAAGAAGACAAGAACCTTGCTATAAATGTAATAAAAAAGGTTGGGCTTGAATTGCTTGGCTAGTAGATATATTTGGGCACCAATATCATCAACTTCCTTTTTATTTAGTGTTGCCTGTAAAGGCTCCTATGCCTATGTGAGTATGGTCGAGTTTGAGTAAGCTTTAGATGCGAAAACCTTAAGGTTTTATGAAGAAAGAGGCCCAAGGAACAGATGTATAATTAATTGTGTGCCTTAGGCAATAATCTCTAGGCAAGTGTCTCCCTATATTCTTTTAAATTACAAGGCTCCAAACTTCTATGTTGGCTAGTGATTAAAAGGGTAATTCACAACGGTGGCAATTGTTGGTCGGGATCAAAGAGTTCACGGGACTTCTGGTTCTTTTGATAATAATAGGTGGTTTCATACTCAGGGCAAAGAAACCGAAGATTCCGGCATGGTCTATAATGTCCTTTGCTGGGTCAATGAGCGTCCTTTTTGGCCTAATACCAATAAGCAAACTAAACTATATTATAAATTGGAATTTGATATTGCTTTTAATAGGTATGTTCAGCATAGTTGGGATAATAGAAGAATCAGGCCTTATTGACTACTTTATTATAAAGCTTTCCAGGCTAACGAAGAATAGGACGTTGCTCCTTTATATCTTCTCGCTATTTTTTGCTATAGCAGCATCTTTCATGGTTAATGATGCCGTTGCAATTTTTGGTGTGGGTTTTTTGCCCATGATATCGAGAATCCTTGATATGCCCTTAGAGCCACTCGCCTTTTTGTTGATATTCTCTATAACCATTGGGTCTGCTATGACCCCTATAGGTAACCCGCAGAACATGCTTATTGCGACAGAGGCAAGCATAAGCGCCCCTTTTGTTACTTTTTTTAAGTACCTTGCATTACCAACGTTTATAAATTTATGTTTGACCACTTACATATTGACAAAAATTTATAGGATTGAAGAAGGCAATAAGTACCTCAATCAAAGCTCACTAGTTCAAAAAAATTTGAAGAATAAGAGGGATGCATACATCGGTTTAATAGGTTTACTTTTAACAATTTTTCTCATGCTTCTGAACGACTTCTTGGAGATGTTTAAGCTACCTCACGTGACCCAGATAGGCCTAATACCTTTTGTTGTAGCCTCATTTTCATATATCTTTGTTTCAAGCCCAAGGGAGGTATTATCAAAGGTTAACTGGAGTGCCATAATATTTTTCATAGCGATGTTTATAGCTTCTCAAGGAATTTGGAATTCAACCCTTCTTAACTATCCGTTACACTACCTCTTACCAAGACTTATGAATAACACTAGCGGTTTCTTGAGAATAACCTTAATATCCCTTTTATTTAGCCAACTTTTGAGTAATGTACCGTTTACTAACATCTTCATATTGTATTTGCACAACCTAGGTTATAGCCCAAGTGACGTGCTCTCATGGATTACGTTTTCTATGAGCTCTACAATTGCAGGAAACTTCACAATATTAGGCGCTATATCAAATGTTATAATACTCGATTCTTTAGAGACTAGGTTCAGCACTTTCATTAGCTATGCAAAGTTCATAAAGCTCGGGGTGATGATAACGCTCGTGAACGTTTCCGTTTATTTGCTATACATAATTGCTTTGTCTTATCTATAAGAAAGGCTATGGATTCCATACCTTCTTTGATGATAGCAAGTAGTTTACAACGAAGCCAAATATTATTCCTATAAACTGTCCTATCAGGGGGTAGATGTTCAAAATTTTTGCTAGCATTTCCATAACAAAAAATATAGTTAAGCCGCTTGGTGCTACCATGACATGGTACCTGAAAATCCTAGAGGCTAGAGACCTCTTCCTTCTATCCTTAAAGGTCCATGCATTATTAAAGGTGAAGTTGCTTAATATACTACTTTCTATTCCTATGGCGCTTGCATAATCATAAAACAAACCCAATCTTAAAAAGAGGTACATTATACCAAGGTTTACAAATGTACCACTAGCTCCTACGGTTGCAAATTTTATTGGCCTAGAGTCCCTTATAACATGAATTAAAAAGGTGACCATCTCTTTAAAACCCAATTTGCTGCTACCAGCGTAGCGCTTTCCAAAGATATAGGCAATGTCTGACACCTTCGCTTTTGGGTTTGAATAGAGGAGTTCTAACAATATTTTATATCCTATGGGTTTAACGTTTTCTATGTTTATTGATTTCTTCCTAAATGCAAAAAAACCTGACATGGGATCACTTGTCCTATTCGCCTCCGGTACGAGAAGCTTCGCTATCAGAGAAGCACCCCTGCTCATGGCTTTTCTTATTGCGCTCCACCTCTCCACCCCACCTCCTTTTTTATACCTAGAAGCGACTACAATATCGACCTTATCTTCTATCAATCTCTTAACAAGCTTTGGAATAACCTCCGGTGGATGCTGTAGATCCGCATCCATCACAACTATGTATTCTCCGCTTGATATTTTTATGCCATCTATAACTGCAGAAGAAAGTCCCTTCTTTCCTTCCCTTACTAGTAGCCTGATGTTTCCATTAACCTTAGACATCTCCTTAACGATCTCCGAGGTACCATCAGGGCTGTTGTCATCAACAACAATAATTTCATAGGTGCAACATTCCTTTAGTGAATTCTTTATTCTCTCTATTAGGTGAGCTATGTTTTTTGATTCGTTATATGTTGGAATTATTATTGAGACCTTTCCAGCATTAGCATCCATATAGGTTTCACTTCATTAGAATAATTAAGGTTGTTAAGCTAAAAAATTATTTGATTTTTGTCCATAATTTATAGCAAGTTCATTTGTGTTTTGTAAGAAAAACCTACAAAGACTTTTCTTGACCTCGAACTTGTGGAAACTTTTGTATTTTCTAGTTTGCTATTTGATATAAAGATTTTGGTTTAATTATACGAGAGCCTTGAGGATTAGAAGAAGCATTTTCTCGTATAAGTATATATAAACGCTAGGTCCAGATTAGAAGAAGTGATTGGAGAAAATGATAAGCGACATCGATGGTCTAAAAATACTTAAAAATCTACCAGTTCTTGTCCACGAAAAAAGCCATACGGCGATAATAAGTGATATACATTTGGGGTATGAAGGTGCTATGGCCTCACAAGGCGTCTATTTGCCAAGGCTTCAGCTAAAGAGGGCAAGAAACATTGTTAATGAGATTGCAAATGAGGGTATCAAAAAAATAGCAGTTGCTGGTGATTTAAAGCATGTATTTGAAAAATTGACTAGGCAGGAAAGGGCAGAGGTACTAGAGCTTTTGGGTTATTCCATAAAAAAGGGGATAAAGGAGATAGTGCTAATAAGAGGTAATCACGATACTTTTATTGGTCCGCTCTTAAGGAGTCTGGGTATAGAGATAGTGGAAGATAGGCTTGACCTAGGTAGTGGTGTTACTGTAATTCATGGACATAAGAGCGTAGACCTAAAAGGTTCTGACTATGTAGTTATGGGACATGAACATCCAACCATTGAAATAGACCTATCAGGAAGCAGGGTAAGACTCCAAGTGCTATTTAAATTGCCTCTTAAAAACGGCAGAGTAGCATTAGTCTTACCTGCTATAGGCTTGTATCAAACAGGTACTGTGGTAACGCTCGATAGATCCTCTTACCTTTCACCAATAACGAGGAAATCAGGTATAATAGAGGAGGGCGTGCCAATAATTGTAGATAGAGAAATAGGAGTAATTGAGCTGGCAAAGCTAAGGATTATTTTAGGGTCAAAAAAATAAGCAGTCATTCTTCTCTTATACATTGGTTTTTGCTTAATATATTGTATATGCCAAATACTGCATCTTCAACTTCGGATTCCCTTTTAGCCCCGGTTATGACCATTTTCCCGCTACTGAATATTAACAGCACAACCCTAGGTTTTTCCATCCTGTATATTAACCCTGGGAACTGCTCTGGCTCATACATGCTTTTTGCCAATGTATAGGCAGCCTTTTCCAAGTCTACTATTACATTAAGGTTTGCTGATGCAACTATATTTTGTATCTGTATTTGGGGTTTGCCTTGCATTGGAACGCCCTTTACTAAAAGTTTTTTGAGTATTGTTTTAACGGCCCATACTAATTGCTTTACGCTTTTCGCTCCAGTAACTACCATCTTGCCTGACTTAAATATTAGCGCCGTTATCTTTGGGCTTTGCAACCTATAAACAAGCCCTGGGAACTGGTCTGGATTGTAATCTACATCAGGTATCCTAGTCTCTATTAGGTTTAAGTCGAGTTGTGTATCCAATATGACGGTTGCCACAATGTTTTCTATCTTCACGGTTGGCTTGTTGCCCTTTTCTTCTATTTCATTTTTTCCAGAAAAATCTTCACCTAGTCTACCTCCTCTGTTCAAAAATCTTCACCTGCTTTTAAACCCACTAATATACTCCTGTATAGAAA
>WAJZ01000007.1 GCA_015523575.1 Candidatus Hestiella acidicharens
CCTCTAGATAGACCTGCGAATAACTATGTTGTATCATTTGAAGGAAAAAAATACTTAATAGATGCTGGAGCCTCTCAAAATGCGATAATAGATATTGATAAAATAGACTACATATTAATTACTCACAGCCACTGGGATCATACACTCGGTATTTCTGTGGTCAGAAACAAAAAAATTTGCATGAGCAAGGAAACCTACGATGAAATAGTTAATGAAAGGTTTATAGAAAATACTGAAAGGATAGCCAAAGCGTTTGGTTATAACAGCAACTCGCTGCCAAAATACGCTTTAGGAATTATGAACTCTATGATAAGCTACTACAACAAGGTTAGAAAAGCCCTTGACCAAAACGACATAATAATAATTGATGAATGCAAACCTATTCAAGAAGGGTTAGTTAGCTATATGAAGTGTTACGGTCACAGCTACGATCATATATGCTACTTCATAAAAAACCACCTCTTTCCAGGGGACAACATACTTCCAGGAGGGAACATAACGTTATTGGACTTCTTTGAATATAACAAATCAATGATAAACCTATATTCTAGGAATGACTGGGATTATATCCATCCAGGTCATGGACCTGAGATAAAGAGAAATGAGTCTATTACCTGGCTATCAGACATTATTACTGGAAAAATAAGGAGACTTCTTACGCTAATATCGCTTATAAACCATGAATGGACTCCAGCAGATAAAATTTTATTCAAGCTATATCGAAACTTAAACGACCTTCTGATATTTGTTGCAGCTAGGAGCATGCTAGGCTATCTTCTTTCCTTAGAATCGTTGAAGTTGGTTGAGATAGATAAAAAGCAAAACCCCTGGTTAATAAGAAAACTGTGAGGTTGATGCATATGAAGCTTGTTCTTATGGCAGCAGGCTTTGGTGAAAGGCTAAGACCACTAAGTGAGACGAGACAAAAGGCCTTAATGCCGATACTCGGAGAACCTATTATATGCAGACACCTACGAAACCTAAGCAAGGTGTTTACCTTTGAGGAGATATCTATAATAATATCGTACAAAAAAGAAGAAGTTATTGAAGCTGTAAATAAATGCTTTCATGGCAAGGTTAGGTTTCTTGTTCAAGAAGAGCCCAAGGGAACAGGAGATGCGATCAAGCTGGCCATGGAAAGTTTGGGAGAAGGTGAATACCTTATACTCTACGCTGATGTCTACTTGTCTACAAAAGGATATAGTGTCCTTGCTAATTTAGAGTCGCCAGGAATTATGATTACTGAAACGAAGGACTATTGGAACTACGGTATTGTAGAGTTAGAAGATGGGATAGTAAAAAACATTACAGAAAAACCAAGCTTTAGTGAAGCTAAAGACAAAACCATATTTGCTGGCGCTTTAATGCTTGATTACGATGCAAAAAAATATATTGATGAAATAAAGAAATCTCCCAGAGGAGAATTTGAAATCACAGATGCATTAAAAAAGATGGCGAACTCGATGGATATACACACGGTAAATGTCGGGAAGGATGAATGGCAAGATATCGGCAGACCTTGGGAATTGTTAATATCAAACAGGCTAGCTTTAAACGAAAGTAAAGAAAAGCAAGAAATACTAGGAGATATCGATGAGACTGTTACTATATACGGAAATGTCATAATAAAGAAAGGATCTGAGATAGGCAAATACTCAATTATAGAAGGACCCGCGTTCATCGATGAGAACGTGAAAATAGGGCCTATGAGCCACATAAGACCTTACACAGTACTTATGAAAGGTTCAAAAGTGGGTTATTCTGTCGAAATTAAAGGCTCATTAATAATGGAAAATGCAAAACTGCCCCACTTCAACTATGTCGGAGATAGTATAATAGGGGAAGGGGTTAACCTTGGAGCCGGTACTATTACAGCAAACCTAAGGTTTGATCACGAGCCAATTAAAATGAATATCAAAGGATCTCCAGTAAACACAGGTATGGAAAAACTCGGGGCCATAGTCGGTGGGTACTCGCAAACAGGAATCAATGTATCTATTCTGCCAGGGAAAAAAATAGGTTCATTCTCTATAATTTATCCTGGGTGCGTGGTGTATAGAGATGTAAAACCACATGAGGTATTTAAATGTAATATTAAAACATTACCAAAAACTTAAAGAGTTTAAAATCATAACATAACAACTAATAGGAAAATATAAACATATATTAAGAGCAAAAGAATAAGTAGAACTAAGAGATGTAACAGGTAGATAAGCAAGCACATAAAAGTTAGGGCATTGTGGATGAAGAGTAGAACCCGGACTACTAAGGGAAAACCAATGAGGAGTCCTAATCCATCTGACACACGTGAGGGAAAATGGTAAAATGCGAGATATGTAATGAGAAGGAAGCCAAATATAGATGCCCTAAATGTAATAGAATGGTATGCGAAGACCATTTTAACGTAGAAAAGAATTTGTGCGCTATATGTGAGCGTTTTCTCTGCGAGATCTGTAACGAAAACCTTTCGATAACCTTTTGTCCAATATGTGGAAAACTAATATGTGAAGCAGACTCCGTCCAAATAGATAACGTCAGGAGGGTTTGTAAGTCATGCTTTAAGAAACTGAACAGTCACTCAACCATTAAAAAAGGGATTTTTTACAATAATGGTGCCATAAGGCTTACAAGAAGGGTATTAGGTTATCGCTATGATGCTGTATAATTAAAAACATAAAAGCAAAACATATATAACTGTTTATATACTCTAAAATTACATATAATATAGGATAGGGAGGTGCTAGAATTGCCTATATCCACCAACAATAGTACAAATAAAGACTTCATAAACAGAATCAGAAGCAAAATACTAAAAGAATATGAAAAAATTCAAAGATCCTTTGTAGATGAATCTGGGCTCAGCGTCACTACTGCACTTGACGATTCTGATATCGAAAAGCTAGTAATGCAGGCCTTGGAAGAGGCAAAGATACCAATAAGCTGGAGAAACCTCAAGGCCTTATTCCAGGGTATAGTTGGTGAGGATAGGTTAAGAAGGATACTAAATTCATTAAAAGCAAGGAATACTATCGCAGAGCTTACCCACACGAGATATAGCCTACCAAAATATGTGCCTGACGAAGAATTAAATAAAGTCAAAAACCCATTAGCAATGAAAAAAATTAGGGAATCTAGAGAAAATAGCATAAACTAAACCTTTCATCGAATCCATTTATAG
>WAJZ01000008.1 GCA_015523575.1 Candidatus Hestiella acidicharens
CTTATAAGGTAACCACCCTTCACATCAAGGTACCATTTAATAGCATAGAAAAAATTTTTGGCTTACAAGGCTTTTAATTAACGTCCAGGTTGTCAATCTCTGAACAGACACGTTTTGCTATTTCTATTGAAGCTATGAAAATCTTATCAGCGTTTTTAGCTATTGCATTTAGCTTATCCTGCATTCCATCATAAATTTTCTCCACACTCTCTATCAACAACTGCTCTGCTAGTAGCTTCATCATTAAGGTTCTCCTCGAAATAACTTTTTCGAAAAACTTACCCGTTTTCTTTATATGGTCATAGTGATCATTGATTGAAACGGCCAAGTCATCTATACCCTTTCCCATGATTGCACTTGTTTTTAATAACCTTGGCCTCCAAGAAGAATCACTCAAACCTATGTCGCCTTTTTCTAGTGCAAATAACAAATACTCATAGGTCTTTTTTGATTCTTCCTTATCCTCTTTATTTAAAACGTATATATCACCGATCTCCATAACACCTGCCTTTAGTGCCTGTATATCGTCGCCAGCCCCTGGCATAGTTACTACTATTATTGTATGGGCTGCTTTCATGATATCTACTTCTGATTGTCCAACTCCGACAGTCTCTATTATTATTTTGTCATAACCAAATGCATCAAATGCTTCTACCATAGTTAAAGCTGCTAAGCTCAAACCGCCTTTTAGGCCTTTGGAAGAAACACTCCTTATGAAAACACCAGGGTCTGTTGCATGTTCTTGCATCCTAAGCCTATCCCCAAGCAAGGCCCCCTTACTTATTGGACTGCTTGGATCTATTGCTACGACTGCAACTTTATGCCCATTCCTACGGAGAGAAGTTATGAGCCTCGATATTAAAGTACTTTTCCCACTTCCAGGTATACCTGTGATACCTATAACTTGGGAATTACCAGACCTTTTTGCTAAGCTTTCTAATAAATTTTTTGGTATCTCATAAGGGTTTTCTAGAAGGCTAAGAACCTTTCCCATAGCCCTTAAATTGCCTGAGGATGCCTTGTTCAGTAATTCTTCTAGATTTAACTGAGAAAAATTAGGCAAATGGATCAACCCCTGAAAACTTCCTTTTCTCTCTTTTCCTTGGCTAATTTCCTTACCACATCAGCTATTTTTCTTAGGCTTTCTCCTGGCAGAAACACTTCTCTAACACCTATCCTTTTCAGTTCTTCAACGTCTATTATAGGTATTGTGCCGCCTATCACTACAGGTATATCATCGGCTCCAAGGGATCTAAGGCCTTCCATTAATTTTTTCATGTGATATATATGGGAGCCGCTTAATATGCTAATACCTATAACGTCAACGTCTTCCTGTAGTGCTGCTGAGATTATTTGTTCTGGCGTTTGCCTTATGCCTGTATATATGACGTCGAAGCCAAAGTCCCTTAGTGCCCTTGCTATTACTTTAGCACCTCTGTCATGTCCATCTATTCCGAGTTTTGCCACCAATACCTTATATTGCTTTTCTTTAGTATATTGGGGGCTCAACATAGGTTCCAAACACCTCCTTTAATGTATTCATTATTTCACCTAAAGTAGCCCTTGCCTTAGCGGCTTCTAAGATGTAAGGCATTATATTTATATCCTTTTCTGCTGCCTTTCTTAGTTCATTTAGCGACCTCTCCCACCTCTCGAGATTCCTGTTGGCTCTTATCTTGCTGATCCTCTCCTTCTGCCTCTTTTCTATTTCTTCTTGATTATACTCTAACAGCGGAACATTCCTTATTTCATCTATTTCTCTATCCTCAAATATGTTTACCCCAACTATGTATTTCTTCTTCTCTTCCACGTACCTTTGATAGGTATAGCTGGCCTCTGTAACCTCCCTTTGAGGATAGCCTTTCTTAACAGCCTCTAGCATCCCACCAAGCCTCTCAATCCTATCAATATAATCCCATGCCCTGTTCTCAATTTCATCCGTAAGCCATTCCACATAATAGCTGCCAGCTAAGGGGTCTATCGTATCTGCTATTCCTGACTCATAGGCTATAATCTGTTGCGTCCTTAAGGCTATTTTTGCTGCAAACTCACTAGGAACCCTAAAGGGCTCGTCAAAGCTGTTTGTGTGAAGGCTCTGCGTTCCACCAAGCACCGCTGCCATTGCCTCAATTGTAGTTCTTATTATATTATTCCAAGGTTGTTGAGCAGTCAAGGATACCCCAGCAGTCTGCGTATGGAATCTCATCCACATGCTTCTTGGTTTTTTGGCATTAAACCACTCTTTCATTATCGTTGCCCACATCCTCCTAGCAGCCCTAAACTTTGCTATTTCTTCAAAAAAGTTAATATGGGAATCCCAGAAGAAGCTTAGCCTTGGAGCGAAGTCATCAACGTCTAGCCCTCTCGATATTAATTG
>WAJZ01000009.1 GCA_015523575.1 Candidatus Hestiella acidicharens
ATTCTATAATGCTTGAAAATGAGAGCTCCGTGCTTAGCGACTGACCAAAGGTCCTACCAATTCCTGAAGTTAAGCCATAGAGGCCCATATATTTTCCCCTGTTTCTTTCCTCGGCGAGGAAATTTGCAACCGAGTTTGATATGGGCGAGATTATCATTTCAGCGAGCGTTAATGCAACCACAGCAACGACTAACTCATAAACCTTGTTTATGAATATCATGCTACCATAAGATAATGAATAGATAATCATGCCTACCATTAAGGACTTCTTTGGGGGTTTATTTGAGAGTTTTCTGCCTACAATGTCTTGAAACAGGGCAACAAGACTTCCATTTATTGCATACATTACTCCTATAGTTGAGACAGAAAATATCCTTGAAAAATAGAGAACAAAGGGCAGTCCTAGCTGTCCCATGACCATAGATGAAAGAAATGCAGGTATTATGAATTTTGAAAACCTTTTATTAGGTTTAATGAATGTTGTCTTGGCCCCTTTTGTGTTCTCTAGGCCTAACATGAGAGGTACTGAGAGAAGGGAGGCTATGCCTCCTATTAACATTATTGAGTTGAATCCAAATCTTGTATACAGAACTCCGCCAATTGCAGGTCCAATGGCCCAGCCAGCGTTGATGCCTATCCTCACCCTGCTGAAGGATTTTATAAGTCCACCAACGCTCTTAGAGGTTCCACCAACGGTAGTGGTAAAGGAAGAGCTATAGGCATTGCTAAAGAAATACATGAACATAATGAAGATGAATGGATTAATTAATGAAAGGAGGAGGCTGGTACCAGACAGGGAAGCAAAGGATATCATCGCTTTCTTCCTTCCAACGAAATCTGCAAGGTAACCCCCCAGCACATATCCGATCGCTGTAATTCCTGTTAGACCTAGGTAGTAGATACCAACTAGGTAAATCGAGATTTTGTAGTATTGGTAGAACGCAAGTCCAATATAGGGGCTGACTATGCCAAATGAGAACGCCCTTATGAAGCCTATTGATGACAGCCTGTTAGTAACATGCGTTCCTTTCTCACCTACTCCTTTAGCAGTAACTTCTTGGATTTAAAAAATTCCATAGAGTATTAAGAGGTTCAATAATCTTCTAAAAAACGAACATCTTTCTGTTGAGTTTTACGCCTTAATAGTTTTTAACATCTTTTAAGAATAATTTATAATGGACAGGGGATGGAAAAAAGTATCGCTCGAGGTATTGACCTAGGGTACCTATGTTATATATGGAGAGAAAGGAATCTCGTTAATGTAATAATGGAAGAGCTTAACTTATCTAGAAATTCGTTTTACAATATGTGGAGGAGGCTTAGGCAAAAGTACAGGGTATTCCTTATACCGAATACAAAAAGAATGGGCCTAAAGTTGGTGGAGTACTCTGTAGACTATAGGAGTAACTCAGATAACGTCTTTTTTGACTTAAAGAATATGATGAAGGTTAAGTTAGCTTATTCATTTAGCTGGAACATACAAGTAGAGAAGGGAGCCAAAGTAATGGATACCTTCGATATAGAAGGTGTCTATTGCTTTGGGGATAACATATCCATGTTAATTGTCCCCAAGAAGACAAGATCCATTAGGTTGAGAAAGGAACAGATGATAGTGGTATCCCATTTAACTGAAAGCTTCTACACTGCAAAAGAGTTACAAGACATGACTGGGATTCCTTGGCAGAAAATATCTTGGGACCTAATTTATTTAAAGAGGAGAAACTTCCTGCTTTCGCTAGCTTTAATATTAAGGGATAGGCAGAACTACATTACCGTTAAAGTGAGCATAGGAGACATTCCGTCACCAGATGATATTAGGCCTTTTGTAATAGAGCAACCTTTAATATTAAGATCCCTGAAGGACGATAGGTTATATTTGGTTTTTTCCACAACTGTTCCAAAACTTGTTGAGTTTTTAAATAAGTTTGCCTTCTCTAGGTCGTCAAACAAAATACATATTGAGGCGATTTATAATAAATACTTCCTTCCCTGGATCACAGTAAATGATGTTGAGGCCTACTATAAGGGTAGAAACTATCCATTGTAGCGCTTGTCTGCTTAATAATGACACACGATGCAAAAAGCAATGTTGTGATTTTTGCGTTGTAAACCTTTTAAATAATATTTTAGGCTGACGTTAATTGATAAGAGGTCACCATAGAGTTATTACAAACCGTTTAGGTTTATAAAGTAGCTATACTATAAAAATATTTAGTGAGATGCAAATGTCAAACCAAGGCCTAAATGCTAATGACATACAGACATTATTTAAGGTTATTAACATACAATATCAGTTATACTTGCCAAAGTATGCAATGGATTATATAATAATAACTGGCACATTAGCTAGCCTTTTAGCAGCCTTTGAACTGGCGATTGTTGTAACGCCTATGAAGGTTTCCTATAATAGAATAAGGCTGAGGCTAAAGAGGTACCCATTTGTATCGATTATTTTACCATCTTATAGGGAGGGAGTGCTACTAAAAAGGGCCTTAGACTCTATAATAAAGCAGAGCTATCCTCATGAAAAGATAGAGGTAATTTTGGCAATAGAGAGGGATGATGAGACTGTAGGGGGGTTATTAAAGGAGTTGGGCCTTGACGGATGTAAAGACAGTGGATGCAGCTCTACGATAAATGATATCACAATAAAGTTAGTTTATGGAACTGGCAAAGGAAAACCTGCAGCATTAAACGAGTCCCTTAAATACGCTAGGGGCGAAATTGTTGGGGTACTCGACGCTGACGATGTGTTTAGCAAGGACTCTATTTTACATGCTGTAGCATCTATTTATCAGAGAAAGGCCGATGCAGTACAGTTGCCGAGGGAAGTTGTTATGGATGAATCCGCAAAGAATACAGTTAAGGGAGCGCATATAAGGGCTCAGCAAGCGGAGATGTTGCTATATACTAGGTTACTTGCTCCAATAATGGAGAGCATATCTAATGCTTCGTGGGTTATTGGGTCTGGATATTTCGTAAAGCGTGATGTTTTGGAAAGATTAGGTGGGTGGAAGGAAGAAGCCGCAACAGAAGACTTGGATCTCAGCATAAGGATGATAGCTTCTGGCTATAGAATCAGAGTATTAAGGAATGCACCCGTCTATACAGAGCCCGTGAGGAGTTACTCGCAACTAATAACGCAAAAGGAGAGGTGGATAAGGGGAACTATACAACTAATACCAAAGGTGTTAAGACATCCAAGGAAGTCTTGGCCTCTTCTTTCTCTCTGGCTAATGCCAGTTTCTGAATATGCAACTATATTGTGGCCAATCTTTGCACCCTACGTTTTAAAGTATGCAATAATAGCGTTCTTATTAGAGATGGGAATTGGTAGTCTAACTTACTATGCCATGTATAAGAGGTTGGGAAAACCCGTAAGACCGCTTCCAGTAGTGCTGGCTTTTTATGGATTAACTGCCTGGATTGCATTGGCTAAGCTAATTTTTGGAAAATCACATGAGTGGAAGGGTACAAGGATAACAGGCAGGAAAAATGAGGTAAAAGTAGCTTAGTTTTTAACCAATAACTTGGTTTATTACTCTAAATGCATTTTTCCAAAGTACTTTTTCTGCGTTCTCTTTTAATGATTCAGCTATTTTGCCTAATGCTAAAATGTCCTCTAAGCCTTTTGCAGGGCTTTCAATACCTAAAAAGTCTGTTCCTATGGATATGTAATCCCAACCATAACTTTCTCCAAGTTCATTGATAACCTTTAAGTATCCCTCTAGCGTGGCCTCTGGGAGAACTTTATCCCATACCATAATACCTATTACACCATTTGTTTTTATGATAGCTTCTATCTCATCGCCATCTAGGTTTCTCCTATGATCTTTAAGCCTCTTATAAGCGGTATGGGATGCTATTATAGGTTTTTTGCTTAGGTTAGCTACATCTATTATGGTCTGCTTTGACGCATGAGCTACATCTATTATTATACCTAGTTCATTAGCAAGCCTTACAAGCTCTTCCCCCTCATCGGTCAAACCATAGTCCTTTCTTGACATACACGAGGACGCGAACTTGTTATTATAATTCCAAGTAAGCCCTACCGCCCTAACCCCCATTTCTTTCAACAAAATAATATCTGAGGGGTCGGTTAATGGATCTGCGCCTTCAAGGCTTATCAAAAACTTTATTGGATTGCCTTCATTTAAGTCAGATTTTTTCCTGACGATCTTTACTAAGCCTTCCTTTTCAAGCTTATAGAGGTATTTTGCTTGTTTTAATATACAATGGAAGTCCATCTCGAGCCTATTCATATTCTTTACAGCTGGGAAGATTGCAGAAAATATTAACGGTTCTCCTACCTTTCTAAGTTTGTTAAAATCTGATTGGAAGTTGCCGTTTATTAGATCATTACCAAGCATCGAAAAATAACCTATATCCTCATGCAAGTCTACAATTTTCATAGTTTCACCAAATTATTTTTTATATAAAGAAATATAAAAATTTAAGAAGAATAATTCTTTTTAAGAGAGATGATTAAAAACATATATTTTCTCACTAAATAAAATAATAATTGGTGTATAATTTGCAGGAGACTCAAGGGCATCCAGTTGGCATAAAAGAAATAGAGGATGCATTAGAAATAAAAAGATCACTAAGCAATGGTCTTGTCTTTGTGATAGCTGGAAATCCTGGAACAGGTAAAACCACGCTTGCCGCAAAAATGGTTTATGAAAAAGCGAGGAAATATAATTCTTCCTCCTTGTATATCAGCTTCTCTGAGGTAAGGAATGAATTTTATAACAATATGGCTTCTATGGGATTGCAGTTTGGTGAGTTAGAGCTACAAGGGTTATTCATTTTTCTAG
>WAJZ01000010.1 GCA_015523575.1 Candidatus Hestiella acidicharens
AAATCCTCCCCTTATCAGCACGGTGACGCTCTTTGGATTCTTAGCATTCTCTATGAATATCATCTTATCTTCTCCTATTTTTCTTTCCTCTACATTTCCAGCGTAACCTAAATCCTCTGGCTTAAGATCCTCTAGGTTAGTTACTATCTTTGCACCAGTAGCCCTAGCTATCTTCTCTATGTCGCTCCTCTTCACCCTCCTAGCCGCAAGTATACCCTTCTTTGCGAGGAAGTGCTGTGCAACGTCGTCTATTCCCTTCTGTGTTATGACAACGTTCGCACCTGTAGAAGCAATCTTTTCTACCTTTTCCTCTAACATTTTCTCCTGTTTATCCATAAGCTTCTTCATAGATTCTGGGGAAGAGAGGCTTATCTCCATGTCTATTTCCGGTTTTTCTATCTCTAAGGAAACATCAAGGAGTGCTATTTTTGCATCCTTGACTCTCTTTGGCATATCTGGATGGACTACCTCTTTATCAATAACAATACCATTAATTAGCTGCGTATCGGTTAAACTTCCGCCATACTTCTTAATAATCTGTACATTATTCACATCAGCTACCCATGAGCTACCTCTTTTCTCAGCAATCGCCTTTACAGCATCTACCGCTATGTTTGCAAGATGATCCTTTGCATCTCTTACAGCCTTGCTGTTAAGGCTTGTCTTGGCAACTAAAAGCAGCTTTTCCCTATCCTCTATAGAGATAGGCTCTGCTATCTTTCCAAGTATTTCTATTGCCTTTTGCAAGGCTTCCTTATAACCATTAATTATTATTGTTGGATGTATGTTCTTTTCGAGCAGGGTTTCCGCCTCCTTCAACAGCTCCCCCGCAAATATAACGGAGGTTTTCGTCCCGTCACCTACCTCTTCATCTTGACCCTTTGCTACCTGTACAAGCATTTTTCCAGCTGGATGTTGAAGGTCCATCTTATCTAATATGGTTGCTCCATCATTTGTAATGGTTACATCTCCGAGGCTGTCAACAAGCATCTTGTCCATTCCCTTAGGACCATAGGTAGTTTTCAGTATCTCAGAAATAGCCCTAGCCGCCATTATGTTATTCCTTACAGCTTCCCTTCCATAAGACCTTTCAGTACCTTCTTTAAGTATTATAACAGGTACCCCCATATTTTCAATAGGTGTCGACATGTTTTTCACCCTATCTAATCAATTTCCTAGATTCTTATGTAAGATAGCTTCTATATAAACTTTTCGCTTAATTAAGACCTCTTAACCCAGTAGTTCACCTCTATAATCTCCATAAACAACCTTTTTTCCAGCACCTTCTCCCTTTTCTCATAGCCTATTCTCTTCATACACCTGTCTTGATCCAAACTAGAAAGGGTTGATTTTAATATCAACACGTTTTCCGCTATTTTAGAAGAAGTACACAATTTTTCGTGGTTTTTGCCTTCTTGCCATGAAAGCACAAGCCAACGATCACTCCCTGCTAGCCTGTCCGTCGATGGTATATAAGGGGGGTTTATTATTGCCAGGTCAAAGCTTGCATTAATGCAAGTGGCAGCATCACACCTAAGAACTAAGCTTTCCCCTTTCAATAGCCTATACGTGCTGTAAACCGCGTAAGGAGATATGTCTACTGAAACCAAAATTTTTGGATTGAAGAGCTTTTTCGCAACTAGAGAGAGCACGCCGGAGCCGGACCCTAAGTCTATTATCTTCTCATAGCTATATCCCTTAGATTTTAATACCTTCATTGCCTCGATCATCAGGAAGCTGTCATCTGAGGGTTTATATACCATGTTATTTTCGCTGACATCCTTCACAAGTTCTACACCTCTATTATTGAAACAATTTCCTCTGGAGTCAGCTCTCTTACCCTCCTATTACCCAAGGATTCCTTTATGTTAAGCCCCAACTTTTTGCTACAAGTAGCTATTACCTTATATGCTCTCTTGTTCTTCTGAGAAAACAGGCATGATGTCAGTTTTTCAAGCTCGTTATATTTTTGACTCCAATCCCTTATCCTCCTAAAAAGCAGAACAGAGCTTTCTACCTTTGGTCTAGGATAATAATCTTTGGGTGGGATGTTACCTAAAATCCTTACGCAAAAAAAGTATTGAACTAGCACGGCTATCCTGCCATAGTTGCTTTCACCGGGATTCGATACTAGCCTCTCGGCCACCTCTTTTTGTAAGCCCAGCACCGCATACTTTATGCTATTGTTTTTTACCATTCTCACCAAAAGCTCAGAAGTTATGCTATATGGAGGGTTTGAGACTAGCACAGGAGTTCTTGTAGAAGCCATGAAGTCAAGCCCATTCGCAAAGAGCAGCTCAACGTTTGCTGGCATATATCTTTTTAAAAAAGAAAGCCTTCTGTCTACTTCCACGGTTACAACCCTTTTCGCTATTTGCGATATCAAAGAAGTTATATATCCCATGCCTGTTCCTATTTCCAAGAAGTCCTGACCCTTAAACTTAGTTAGAGGGTCATAAAAAAGCTTAATTGAGCCGCAATTAACTATAAAATGTTGCGATATGCCTTTGACCGGCCTTACCCTCATTTTTCTTAATTTCCTAATAACCTCTCTACAATTTTCATAAAAGCTATTATCCATTAGGTAACCTCACTCTTCCCCTCATCCCTTTGACGGTAAGTTTTTCTCATAGTATCTAAATAATTCAGGTAAGGGAATCCAGAACGCCTAGGCTCTACGAATAGGTAATACTTGGCCTCGCCCTTTACTTCCTCTAAAATTTTTTCAGACAGCATTTCGAGTGGATCTGCTTTTAATACCTTTTTAATATCTTCAAAGCTCTCAAACTTCTTGGTCTTCCTAAGGTAAATAAGGTTCTTTAGGGACTTCTTGCCAACACCTTTAAGCAACTCTATCGAGTGAAGCCTAATGTTTATTGGCTCTGCTATGTTAAAAAACTCAACAAAGAGCCTCTCATTAGACCTTATTATTGCCCTCACGGCCTCTGGGAGGTTCTTTTTTGCAATCTCACTTAAATCCCTATATGATATAGGGGTTCTCGGCGTTGCAAGTATCTTTTCCGAAAGCCCCCTCGACTTAGCTACCTTTGATAGGTCAGAGGGTTCCTTCAAGAAAACAAGGTTACTGCCTTGGTCTGATAAGGCTATAATCACTAAATCCTCTACCCTCTGGCTTACCTCATATAACGTTGTACAATAGACCTTCCTGTCAACTCCCGGCATACATGCCAAAGAAACGTCAAATCTCCTAACCCTCCTGCCAAGAGGATCTAGGGGTTCTACTACAGACTTCAAGGTTTCTCTGGCTAATGCAACCCTCTCCATGGGTTCTGCCTTTTTATGCAAAGGTATACCATCGAGCAAAGAGAACTTCCTTACTCCTATTGCCTGCGCTACAGGCTTTTCCCTATGCCATGTATGGGGGTCCATAAAATATCCATTATTCATGAAGTCTAATACTATGGCCTCCATCTCAACCGCTGCTACATGCTCCCCTTCCCTTCTTTGTGGAACCCTCTGACCTTCCATTATCGTTTTCCCCTTTCACCACTATTTAATATTACCTGGAGAAAATATTATAGCTATATCCTTTTTCCTAAGGGTTTCCTAAAAGCTAACCTTCTCCCAGCTCTAAAGGCTAAGGCGTTCCAGGCTTTGATAATGAGGTTTGAAGCTACATCTTCTTCAGAACCAACCATAAAAACCGTTATTGTCCTGTAAGAAAAAGCTAACTGATGGATTCCCTACAAAGCCTTACGATCAAATCGCTTGGAGCATCGGTTCTAAACCCTGTAGCGGAGAACGTAGACCTTGTTGCCCTGTAGTTTAGCTCATTTATTCTTTCGATAAGCTTGTCCATCCGAGGCATGCTTTTATGCTGATGTTTACATATAGTATCAACCCTTTGGTGAAAATATGTTTGGAGGCTTGACTCTTGAATGAGCATATCAAGAAGGTGCTGGGATCTTTTATAAGTTTCTAAGTATCGATACTTTGAGATAAGCCTTTCTAAAACTTCCCTTAAGAAATCCTCATCCATTATCTTTCCTGTCCAAATAGGGCCAAGCCTTCCATTTTTATCATAGAGCACTATACCATTTTCATAAGTGAAGTAGCCAATATTTTCCTCTATCATCTTATCAGCCTTCCTCGCCCCTCTGCCTATGAGTAGGTAGAGCCTCAAATAATGATCAACGCTATAAGACATCAATGGAATTATTACTTTGTCATAGGACGCGGCTATCCTTGCTATGTAGGCAAGCAGAACCCTTATAGAGGTCTCCCTATAATGCCTGTTCTTTATTAAGCTTGCTTGATATTTTCTTTTTGCAGCAACAGGCTTTGATCCTCCAAGAACAGCAAGGTCGGTTGCCGTTACCGCTAACATAGTACCCTTCGTAGAGATAGAGAGAGCTGCGTGAATGAAAGGCATAACGCTACCAAAAGGGTCTAAATCGATTATGTTCAACAATTCCTTGCACTCAAACCTCAAGGATCTCATCAGGCTATTTGCATCCCTGTTATGAACAACTACATTTTCTAGACCATTTAACTTGACATTTTTCTTCATCAATCTATATGAATCCCTGTTACCATCATTTATGATGACCTTAGAAACCCTCTCTATTTCTATGGCATACCTAATTCCCCTAATTCCAGTTGCGGCTAGCGGGTCTAGAATCGCCACTTCCTTATTGTTTAAGTGTTTCTTTATGAATGCATCCAACACCACGACCGACAAATCCCTGTTGAACGTCATAACAGGGTTGTAAAATACTGGTAGATGAGTAGGTTCAATAATGCCTTGCTTCAAGGTGGCACTTCTCGTATCTGGTATGTATAGGAGAGCATTGCCCTCCTTAATTACTGATAGTTCCATATAAGAGCCACCCTGCATATTCCCTAGCCCTTTTCATCAGAGAATCCCTGTTAAATTGATTGACCTCGAGAATCATTCCCGTTGAGATTACGCTAAACACAGAAGGCCTTACAAACCTTAGCCTGTAATAAAAAGTAGCGAGGATAGGTTTACCTGAATTTAATGCAGAGATAATAGATAACTCGCCTTCTTTCACCTTTAGTTCCATTGGTCCTATCTCATCAAGAAGTATTACATCTGCTGACAAAATTGCATCATTAATGGCTTTGGATATGAAGGAACCAGATTCCCTGTTAATAAAATACTTGCCTACGGTAAGTTCACCTATCTTGTTTCTCGATGCCAACGTTATCGATTCTCCGCTAAGCAAGTTTTTTATAGAAAAACCTTCCCTACCCCTTACCGTTTTAATCTCAGGTGATATAAAGCCTCCGACGACAAACCCTTTCTCCTTTATAGAATCTGCTATACTCAAAGCCAGCGTTGTCTTTCCTATACCAGGCCTACCAGTGATGGCCAGTATTTTCCTCTTTGTTTGCCTTGTCAAAATTCTCCCTGAGGACTTCTAGGAACTCTTCTAGGGTAAAAACTTTAGCATTTCCTGCTTCCAATTCTTTAGTTAGCCTCTTTTCATCATTAACAACTATATAGGATTTTGAGTTCGTGGCACTACTTAGCTTCTCTAAGTTCTCTGCTTTAGTAGTTAACGCATTAACCCCTTCCTTTCCATGCCTTACTATTATGAGCATCCTTTTACCATCCTTCACGCTTCTCGCACCTATATCTAATACCGTCCTCTTAGCATGGTAAGCCTCAAAGCCCAATCCAATTAGGTTATTCATTATAATTTCCTCTTCTATAACGTCAACCGGTTGATTCTCCACTTGACTTTCCTGCCCCTTTCCCTTTTCTGGTACAAAAAGATTTATTGGCTCCAAGATGTCTTCGCCAAATATATTTACTAGTTTCTCCCCTAGGTTTGCAGAAGGCTCTATCGTGCCCCTTTCATATTCATATATAGACCTCCTCGAGACCTTGAGTATGGAAGCAACCTCGCCAAGGCTCATGTTACTCCTTGTCCTCTTTTCCCTTAACTTGTCCGGATTTATTTTAACCTTGAAGTTATCTTTGTCTTGATGAATAAATATATCATTATTATCCATAGCAGATAAGAGGGTCTCTAGCGTAACTATCTTTGCTCCATTCTTTTCATATACTACCCCCTCAAATAATTGAATTTGACCGTTTTTCTCCGAAATAACTACGCTAGGTATTGCCAGCTTCATTGAAAGGCCCAACAACTCCTTTATTTCACCCTTCGGAACGCAGTTCAAATCATAAGCTACTTTGATTAGTAGTGTCTTACCATCCTTGAGTTGCACAACCATGTCTATGCTCCTTCTGTTAATACTCCTCGGATAATCCATTACCTCTATGAAATCAGCTCTGTTGTATAGCTCCGCTATTACCCTATATAAGAAGTCTTTCCACCTTCTTTCAGGCATTTGCCTTCCTCCAATAGCTCCTCGTCTCGATGTTCTACGCTTATTATTTAATAAGGCAAAGATTTAAAGCTTTTCTAAAAAGTGGCGTCTTAAATAAATGACTGTTAATACGATGCCATATTTGGCAAGAAACTAAGATGGAATAAAGTTGTTTTTATTAATCCAGCTTTCACCTCTATGTATAACATGTGGAGCAAGCTAAGCCAGAATTGATATATAACCTTGAAGTGCTCAAAATGTAGTTTTGAAGCTGATAGAGACATTATTGGAAGCTGGAACGTCCGTTTAATGGTTCTGAACATGCGAGAAGTTTCATTTTCCTCAAAAACCCACAACAAAGACTGAATTGATCAACTGTAACAACGTTTACAAATTTTATACAAGTTGCAGCTAACCAGAATAGAAAGTATTTATTCGAATTTATACCTGCTGGTTTATATTATTTATATCGAGAGCCTATCGAGAGGTAATCAATTTTGGCACTGGCTAAAAAAATGGAGATGCCATGCGAAGTAGCGGCAAGGATGATAATACCTTCAATAAGGGCATCTATAGCCTATGTTTTAGTAAAAGAGTTTGGATTATCTAAATATACAGCAGCAAAGCTTTTAGATCTAACACCTGCTGCAATAAACAACTACATCTCAGGCAAGAGAGGTGATAGGTTTATGAAATCCTTCCTCGAAAACAAAGTTTATCTAGAGAAGATAAGGTACATGGCAATGTTAATACTAAAGCTTCACAGCGACTCAAAGGTTGACCATGAGGCAATACTAAATGCATACCAAGATTCTATTTGTGATGTATGTAGCAGGGTAAATGAAATAGCGATAAAACGAGGTTGCCCATATATAAGGCTCCAGCACTAATGAGCTGTTTCAGAAATAGCAAAACCCTTAAATATTTCTAAGTATTGGCAAATACTTAATGCTGGATGGAAAGGCTACATAAGCTTAGCGAGTCTGCTAAGTTAGTAGGCATATCCATAAAAATATACCCTCATTGGTTTCACTTTGCGGTGAGATAGGTTAAGAGGGTAAGAGTTCAAAAGGTAGCCCTAAGGATAGCCGACGAAAATGGATTAGATAGAAGATGCTATTGGGATAATAAGCATTAAATTTAGATACTTTTCCTTGGATGAAGACCCTGTGGAGTTAAGCTCAGCAGAGCTCCATGAGGTGCAGGTGAAGCTAATGAACTGCACCCAAGGCTAATTCTTCTTGCAGGATTATAAAGAAATCTAACCAAAAGCACCTTAAGGAGGAAAATGCTCTACAAAACCAATTAGTTATGCACTTTTTATGTGCGATGTTAGTTCAGAACGAAATACAAGATGCATCTATTGCTTTGAGGAACTTGGAGCATCACTCCTATCACCCTAACCAACGATAAACCTTCCTAATTGACTCAATAAATGCTTCTGCCCCTATCTATATACTAATTTATTATCTCTCCCCTCAGGCTATTAGAGAGGACGCCGAGGGTGGTAAGATGTCAGGAAAATACTATGAGTTGGAGATTAATGAGTCTTTCATGACAGAGCTAAAGGAAACTCTTGCCTATATGGTAAATCCTGTTAGAATAGACGTGTTTGTTGATAATGATGAAAGATGTGAAACTTGTAACGATACCATTAGCCTAGCTAAGGCTATTGAGGAAACCTCGCCAGTAAAGGACGGCAAGAAGATGGTCGAACTTAGAATATTTAAAAGATCCCAACAAAGGGATTTGGAAGAATTTAAAAAACAAGGAGTCGAGAGGGTGCCTTCTGTAACGTTTCTCGATGGCATAATCAAATATAGCGGAATTCCTGCTGGCGAGGAGATAAGAGGGCTTATAGAAACCATCATGAGGATAAGCGAAAACGATAGCGGACTTGAGGAGGAAACGAAGAAAGAGCTTAAGGCGTTAAAAGGGAAAGTGCACATAGAAACCGTTGTCACGCCTCCATGCCCATATTGTCCCTATGCAGCTTTACTGGCAAACATGTTTGCATATGAAGCATATAAGCAGGGAAATCCAAAAATAATATCTGAAACTGTTGAAGCTTATGAAAACACGGATATTGCAGAAAAATATGGAGTAATGAGCGTTCCAGCAATTGCGCTTAATGGTGTGATGTCTTTTGTAGGGGTGCCCTACGAAGAAGACTTCATAGAATACATTAAGGATGCCGCCGAGAATAAGCTAAAGGAAATAACCCTTAAGGATGAGGGAGGAGAAAAGACACAGCTATAGCCTTCTTTTAAGCAAAAAAGGGCCGAATTTTTTATTATATTCGACTTCAATCTTACAGAAACAGCCTGAAGGAGCCGGTATCCTGTATAGGCCATTACTACTCAATATCTCATAGCAGCCTAGGTGGGAATAAACCCTTGCTACTTCGCTCTTAAACCTCGAAACTAGCTCTATAGTAGTGTCAAAACGTGTTGGATTTGATGCCAATAGCTCTATGCTTTCTTTATTTAGCCCAGAGATAAATACGACAGCGCGCCCCTTTCTCACGTTAAAGAGACTTGGTTCAGCCCCAGGGAATAGGATTGAACTTTCCAATAGGGCCATAAAGGCATTATGCTCACTACCGACTACTATATAATAGGGGGTTTTTGATATGACCTTCAGCCTTCCTGGTTTAAATGATATTTCTATGCCATAACGAGAAACAATGCTTATTCCTCCTGAGTCATTCAATAATGAAAACGCATTAGCTTTTATCCTTTCAACACCTCTGAGATGAAATGGAACAAATTTGAATGGATACAATACGGAGAGACGCAAATCATAATAGGGTAACGTAAATGTGAACTCTTCGTGCTTGTTAACAGCTAAGAAAGAATTCCCTCTCTTGAAGAGAATTAAGCCTTCGTTTTCATAAGCACTTATGCCCTTTGATCTAATTTTCTCCCTTGCCACAATTTTTAGGGGTCCTATAAGCACTTCCTTTTCTGAGGAGGTTTCGTCAACTTTGATCTCATTTTCAATAAGAATTGAAAACGGTTCAGCTTTTGGGAAATAAACCTTCAGCTCCCCATACTCTATGTAGGAGGCTGGTACCATCTCTAGCCTAGGTAAACTTAGATTCCAAGCGAGAGGATTTATTACACTCCTAGATCCTTCAAGACCCCTTGGCTTATATAATTCTATTAAGAAGGAGGAATCCTTCTTTGGTTTAGAAGGTATCTCAGCAACGTATCCGCCACCATTAACCCTTAGCGTATATATTTTGCAACAATTCCAAGTGATACCATAGTCAATATCGATACTTATATCGTTCAGCCCTTGATTGTTGGCAACAGCTGGAAAGGTCGGTACACCAAGAACCTCTTTACTAAAGATCCCATCCCCTACCTTATACTTCTCCATCAATCCCCTCCAGGTATCGAAGATTGTCACGTTAGGCATTAAGGCTCCCTGCAATAGGCCCTATTGCTATTACTTCTACCTCATCGCCTTCATCGTAGCCCTCTATGTCTTCATTAATAACAAGCAGTCCATTTGCCTCCGTTAGTGTTGAGAGCACGCCAGACGCCGTTATCGCAAGTGGTTCTATAAAGGTATTAGCACCATCCCTATATATCCTTACCCTAAAGTATGTCTTTACCCCAGCAATGTTTGCCACCCTTCTTGTTATTTTCCCCTTGACTATAGGCATTGGCTCTTCTACTAGTCCCCTCATGTAATTTATCGAAGGCCTTACAAAGGAAACGTAACCTGCTAACGAGGCTACTGGAAAGCCGGAGAGCATGAAAACAGGCTTCCCAAATACAATAGCTCCGCTAGTAGGCTTTCCTGGCCTCATCCTAACCCCATTAAACAGAACCTTCGAACCCTCTACACGCCCAACAGCGTCCACCACTAGGTCATATTTTCCTATGCTTGTCCCGCCAGTCGTAATTATTCCATGCGCTATATTAAGCCCAAACCTTATTTTATCAGCAATAAGGTCTATATCATCGTTAACAATACCTAAGTCTATGACGTGAACGCCGTCTGTTCTCAAAAGAGCCTTTAGCATCAGCTTTGTGCTATCTACTATACCCTTTTTTCCATCATATTCCTTCAGCTCAACTATCTCATCTCCTGTAGAGAGAATTGCAATCTTTAATGGATTCTGAACCTTTATTTCTTTAATACCAGCAGAAGCTAGCGCGCCTATGTGC
>WAJZ01000011.1 GCA_015523575.1 Candidatus Hestiella acidicharens
AGATTGACTTTAGTGATTTTTCCAAGGTAGATTTGAGGGTTGGAAAGGTAATAAAGGCTGAAGAAGTCCCTAACAGTAGAAAGCTATTGAAACTTCTTGTAGACCTAGGCAGCGAACAAAGACAGATACTAGCAGGTATTAAAAAATGGTACAGAGCAGAAGAGCTTGTCGGAAAGTTAGTTATAGTTGTCTTTAATCTAAAACCTAAATTAATGGGTGGGATAGAAAGCCAAGGAATGATACTTGCAACGCCCTGTGGAAACGACCAAAAACCCGTGCTTCTAACTACAGAGGCGCCTGTGGAACCTGGTTCAAAGATCTGCTAGAAAAATTTATTGGATCTAACTTTACCTTTTTTATCAGGGCTCAACGATGAAGAGGGTTTTAAGTGAAGAAAAAGATAATGATTTCGAACCCACGCCAAGAGTTGGGCCCTGCGTTGAGGAGCTGTTAGCAAAAAGCGAAGAGCTTGATGAGATAAATAGCGTTGCGCAGAACAGGGAAGCTGATTGGGTAGATCTATTATTATATGACAATAATGGGATTCAATTTTATCTCAGAACATTTGTTGGAATTGATTGCCTTCACATAGTGCAAGGCATACTGGAATCATGTAGTGAAGCTGGCAAGGAAATATGCAAAAGATATGTCGATTATCCTGAGGTTTCAAGGATAGAACTACAAGGAGATTGCATCTTTCTTTTCATCCCGCACTTTCCTTCTTTAAGAATACGTAAATTTATGGAAAAGATAGCAATTAGACCAGAAAGGATACTAGCGTACAGGCTAATATATGAAGAAGGTGGCATCCTTGAAAGCTAGATTTAGAATTAAGGGATGGTTAGATAACGATACTTATGGAGAGCTGCTGAGTTTTTCAAATTATTTGGGAAGGTATCAAGGTACCTCGATTTTTGAAATCAACGAAGAAAAAATGAGGCTAAATGGTTATTCTCCAATAGATGTTATAGAGAAGCTAAGAGACCTTGAAAGGAATGCCTTTGCTGAAGACATAAAAGCTATAGAAAATCATTTCAAAGAAAATCTTTCTATAAAAATCGACTATGATGGAAAACACATACTATTAAGTTCTAAGGTTTATTTGAAGCAATACTTAAGCGACTTTTATGCTAAAGGTAAATATGATAGTTCAAAGAAATCGTATATATTTGAACCATACCTATATGTTGACCTGAAAAAATACCTGATGTCTAGGGGTTTTATCATCGAAGATAGAACCAATATATTCCTAGACAGTAAATTGCCTAGAGAACTCTCATTTAACGGAATCCTTAGAGACTATCAAGAGGAAGCGGTTAAGAAATGGAGCGAGAATGGAAAAGGTGTTATAGTTCTACCAACCGGATCCGGAAAAACGATCATCGCAATACGGGCTATTGCAAAGCTAGGAGTGAATACCCTTATAGTAGTTTATACCAAAGAACATATAAAACAATGGAGCAACGCTATAAAAAAGTTTACAGACGCTGGTCCTCTTGTGGGAGAATTCTATGGCGAAGACAAAAATATAAGGCCAATAACAGTTACAACATATCAAAGCGCATTTAGAAACGTAACCATATTTTCAAGGAAGTTTAAATTTTTAATCTTTGATGAAGCTCACCATTTACCAGCAGAAAAGTTTAAAGCCATAGCAATAGGTATGCCATCACCGTTTAGAATGGGTTTATCAGCTATTGCCGTAAGAGAGGATGGAAAGGAAAATGAAATATTTCCTCTTATTGGAGGCATAGTTTATCAAAAATCTCCAGGGGAGCTTTCCGAAAAAGGCTACCTAGCACCTTATATCATAAGAAGGATCAGAGTAGATCTTAACAAAGAAGATATGAAAAAATATGATGAACTAAAAAAGCAGTATATAGTTTTTTCGAAAGGAAGAAAGTTTGATGAAATATTAGAAGCAGCAAAGAGAGGAGAGAGGAATGCTATAAATGCCCTAAGGCTAAAGGCACAAATGCAACATATTGTACAAAATAGTGAGGCAAAAATAAATAAGGTTATTGAAATAGCTAAGAATGAGCTTAGTAGGGGCTCTAAAATAATAATATTTACACAATATAAGGAGCAGGCAGAAACTATAGCTAATAAGCTAGGCGCTTTTTTAATCCATGGTGGGATAGAGGAGAAGATGAGAATAAATGCCCTAGAGGGCTTCAAAAATGCAAAGAGTGCTATACTAGTAATTACTACGGTTGGTGACGAAGGCTTAGACATTCCAGATGCTAACATCGGCATTTTTGTCTCTGGTACAGGTTCTAGAAGACAGTTCATCCAAAGGCTTGGGAGGTTACTTAGACCAATGCCCGGCAAAAAATCTATATTGTATGAAATTGTTGCCAGTAGAACTAGCGAAGAGGTGCAATCAAGAAAAAGAAGAAATGCCCTTTAACCTAAGGCCCTTATACAAAAGAACCGAAATGCTACTTAAGAACCTCCTTCACGAGCTTTGGTATTTCAAAAGGAGTCTCAGCAACCTTTATACCTACACTTCTCAGCGTCTCTACTTTATCTTTGTAAGAACCAGAACCCATGGTTATGATAGCACCAGCGTGTCCCATTCTTTTTCCGACAGGAGCAGTCTTTCCTGCAACAAAAGCAACCACAGGTTTTGTAAAGGCTTTTTCCTCAACCATTTTTGCAGCCCTCTCTTCCGCATCTCCTCCTATTTCTCCTATTAACACCAAGGCCTTTGTCTGAGGATCGTTTTCATAGAGTTTCATAACCTCAGTAAAAGATATACCTATAACAGGATCACCTCCAACGCCTATTACTGTAGACTGCCCTATGCCATTTTTGCTCAGTACATTGCTAATTTCGTAAGTTAGCGTCCCGCTTCTTGAAGCAATTCCTACATTTCCTTGCAAAAAGACGTTGCCAGGCATTATACCAATCTTCGATTTTCCAGGTGATATAATCCCAGGACAATTAGGACCTATGATAGTCGTTCCCCTAGATCTTGCGTAAGTTATGAATTTTATTGAGTCATGTATCGGAATATGTTCAGTAATAACAACAACTAGCTTTAACCCTGAATCTATAGCCTCATAGACGGCATCTGTCGCAAACCTTGCTGGAACGAAAATTATAGAAGTGTCTGCCTCGGGATGCTCTCTCTTTGCCTCATCAACGGTATCGTATACAGGTATATCAAATATCTTTGTACCACCTTTGCCAGGAGTAACTCCAGCAACTATTTTCGTTCCATATTCAAGCATACGCTTTGTATGAAAGGATCCTTCATTACCTGTTATCCCCTGAACAATCACCCTAGTCTTTTCATCAACTAATATCGTCATTTCTGATCACCTCACCTACTCACAACAACTTTAGCTGCTTCTATAGGATCATTAAATACTTCTATACCAGCTTCTTCTAATATCTTCCTTCCTTCCTCTTCATTAGTTCCTGTAAGCCTAATTACAACAGGTTTTTTAATACCTGTTTCGTTTAAGGCCATAATAATTCCCTTCGCTACTTCATCCGCCCTAGTAATTCCGCCAAACATGTTTATGAAAATCTTTTTAGCTTTTGGGTACTGCAGCAGGAAAGAAACGCACCGCTTGACATGCTCAGCGTCGGCTCCACCGCCCATATCTAGGAAATTTGCCGGCTTACCGCCAAATCCATAGACTAGATCCATTGTGGTCATAGTTAAACCAGCTCCATTCCCCAATATACCTACGTCTCCATCAAGCTCGACAAACGCTAAACCCAACTCATGTCCTTTGATCTCATATTCTGTGTTTTCTCCTAACCTTTCTTTTTCGGTTTTTGCAAAGTCTTTGTGCCTATAGAGGCTGTTGTCATCAATAGTAATCCTCAGGTCTAGTGGCAAGACCCTGTCATCAAGATATGCCAAAGGATTGCTTTCAGCAAGCTCAGCATCATATTCAATAAAAGCCTTGTATAATGTTAACAAGAACCTTTCGAAACTACCCAAGGCCTTTCCAACAACTCCTATTCTCTTCCCTATTAGCCTAGCTTCATAACTTCTCAAACCAACAAAAGGATCTATTGGATACCTTATAATGCTCTCTGGCTTTGTCCTAGCTATTTCTTCGATGTCTATGCCTCCATATTGGGATGCTAATACTAAAGGTCTCCTATCATTTCTATCTATTACTAAGCCTACATATAGCTCTTTTTCATGTGGTATGGCCTTTTCAATCAATATGTAAGAAGGCTTGATCCCCTTAATAGGGGTCTCGAACAACGCCTTTGTTGTTTCTATGGCTTCTTCAATTGTTTTCACCAACTTTATTCCTCCAGCCTTTCCCCTTCCTGCCACCAATACCTGTGACTTCACAGCCAGCGGTGGTTCTATTCCAGAATCCTTTATTTTCTTTTCTACATCATCACCTTTTTTGATTAGTATGCTTTCTGGAATGCTAAAGCCATAATTTCTTATTATCTCCTTAGCCTCAAATTCAAATAGCTTCAATTCCCATACACCAAAATATCAATAGTCCCAAATCAGGATTAAATTCTTTTAGCCTAATCTTTTATAATATGATTATCTATGTGTACCTATATTATTTCTCTTAATGTATCTGACCTGTTTCTCCCTAGGTGGTCATTCAATCGTTTTATATAGGTTTATGGTAGCACCTAAAGAGTTCCACCTGTCCATAACCCCTCTTGAGGGTTATGGAGCCATGGGTGGCTGTTGAAGCCAACGGCATAAGGCTCCCATCTAAGTCATGCCCTGCGGGAGCTTGGAGCATTGCCCTCATTGCTCCTCAAACAATAACTTAACTATCAATGCATAAACTCTTCCTTGGAACGTTAAAATGTATTCAG
The DNA here is from genome assembly GCA_015523575.1 of Candidatus Hestiella acidicharens. Classification (GTDB taxonomy): domain Archaea; phylum Thermoproteota; class Thermoprotei_A; order Sulfolobales; family Acidilobaceae; genus Caldisphaera; species Caldisphaera acidicharens. The sequence goes on from WAJZ01000011.1 coordinate 4,822, forward strand.
CCCCCCACACTCTAAAAGGTAAGGGTTCCCTTTAGGGCGTTTATTAGTCCCCAGCACCTATTCGGGGATACACCTGTGGGGTAGTCGAACTGCTCAGAGATGCCCATTTTGTATCTATTCCCAGTTACTTCTATTCCACTTAGGAAACCCAGGTTATGGAAACTTTTTAAATGCATTCACAAATTATAAGCATTCCATCTCCGCCTTAAAAGGCAAAGTTTTCAGTTGTAAATAGCCAGAAACCTTACTAGTAGTTTGTATTTTTGTGTTTTACCATTATAGTCATATAATAGCTATAGGTGGAAATAATGGTCTTCTTAGCCTTCTTCATCTCGAGTTTAAAGGGTCATTTCTATGTCTGCTATAAAGCTAAAAAAAGGATATAAGCGATAAATTTAAACCTATTAATGGAAACATGGGTGTATATAGTTGAATAGAAGGCGTAGACAGGCCGAGAGAAGGAACATATATAACATCGACCTTCATAGGCTAAGCTCATATCCAACATACAATAGGGACAAAGGAAATGAGTTAAGCAAAGGTGATATAATAAGGGTTGTTATAGGAGACATGGACGGAAATGGCATGGGCATAGCATCCTATAAAAAATTTAGAGTTTTCGTGAAAGGTGAAGTGTATCCAGGTGACAAGGTAGAGGTTAGAGTAGAATCGGTTAAAGGGAATAGCGTGATCGGAAAACTTGAAAGGGTGGAGGAGAGGAGAAGTTGAATAGTCAATGTATGCCAACAAAGGATTTCTTAAGAAACATAGTTAATAATCTACTCTCAGAGAATTCAGAGAAAATACCTAGTAATGTGCTTGAAGAAATTAAGAAAAGAATAGGATATGCTGAGGCCAAATATAAGTTTAGCATATATAATGGCAATCCAAGAAGAATTATACAATATCTTCAAAGCGATGACTGGGAAGGGTTGGTTGCATACCTAAGATCCTTTAACCTACACGAAATATTAAAGCTTATATTAGAAAGGTTGAGCAATGAATATAGCTCCTCATGCCCTGAAGTCGCCGAAGTTGCAAAGAAAGTTATGGCTGATATTTCACTGGTAAAAGAAACACAAAGAGAAAGGATTACGATAGACATCGTTACGAATTTTTTAAAAATGAATGGCTATCAGACAGAGATTTTAGAAAATGGAGTTTTATTTAAAGATGGTGACATAGATGTTAAAATAGTAATAAAGAATGGAATGCTTTCATATACAATGTGTAAGGAAGGAAAAGCAAGGAACCTGGATTCAATAATAGCAAGGGTAAATAAAATAAAGGAAATATAAGGTAGAAAAGTCTTGGAACCCAGTAATGTGCTTATTGGGGTTATAGGAAAGACTAACGTTGGTAAATCAACATTTTTTAGTGCTGCTACAGAGATTGATGTTCAAATTGGAAACAGACCCTTTGTTACAATAGAGAGTAATGTGGGTATAGGATATGCAAGAAAAAGGTGTGTACACGTAGAATTAGGCCTACCAAAATGCGATGCTTCCAATAGCATTTGTATAGAAGGTAACAGGTTTATTCCTGTAAAAATAATGGATGTAGCAGGCCTAGTTCCAGGAGCCCATGAAGGTAGGGGTTTAGGGAATAAGTTTCTCGATGATTTGAGAAGGGCTGATATATTTCTCTTAATAGTCGATGCAAGCGGTTCCAGTGGACCCGATGGCAAGCCGTTAAAGCCAGGAACATATGATCCTGTGGAAGAAGTAAAGTTTATTTTAGAGGAGATAGATGAATGGATGTATAATTCTATAC
>WAJZ01000012.1 GCA_015523575.1 Candidatus Hestiella acidicharens
AAAAGCCCAAGGAGAATCAAGGAAGTATTCTAAGGAAGTCGAGCTTCCTTCTAAAATAGACACCGATACAGTTAAGGCATCATATAAAAATGGCGTCCTGGAAATAAAGGTAAAGAAAAAGAAGGAGGAATTTAAGGGAAAAGAAATAAAGGTAGAATAAAAACAAAATGGTGATAAATTGTTTGAAGAGCTAGCCAAAGATATTATTGAATCTTTCAACTCTGAGGTCGGTGCATTTATATTTGATAGGAGGCTCATAAAGGCTTCTGATGTAAACAATTTAATCCAAAGAGCAGGCCTTGAAAGCCTAATAAAGAATGTGAATGTTGGAAACATCACCGTACTTTTCATCGATAAGGAAGGCATTGAAAAAGGATGCCTATATGAGAAATGCTCTGATATAGAAGAGAAGGGCTATAAAAAGAGTTGCGTGAAGAAATGCGCAGAGGAAAGCATTTCTCTGCTAAAGAGGAAAATTGAGAAAAGCCTTATAGAAGCAACTAACACTTTTAATACTTCTAATACATAACTTTAAAGAACAACAAGCATTAGCTTTGCAGAGCCTCTCCTTTGTTTATATACTTTGACCACTTCTTTACATACATATTTATTACAAGCACGAGCCTTTGCACTGCATCAGGCTCTATGCAAGCAGTTTCCATCTCTTCTCCGTCAGTAGTAGTTATATGCACCTTTTTGTATCCCTTTGGTTTCTCACATTGAATGATATTATATTCCTTAATTAGACCATTCATTGCCAACCCCTCAATTTCTATAACCTTTATTGAATTCTCTGGCTCAGGCATCCTACCACCTATTGTTTAATTTTATGTGGAAAGATTAAATATGATTTCTTAATATATATTATAATACTACGAGAAACATTATATGAATGAGAAAATTTATTCCCTCCACGCTGCCTGATTTCCCTTAGGTATTCATTTCATCTTTATATAAGTTTATAGTAATACCTAGAGGGCCTCACCTAATTCAAATGAATTGCTAGCCTCTATGAGATTATGGATAACATTTGAGGCTAATGGTATAGGAGCCTCCATTCGTTATTTCTAATAGGGTTTGGAACATTACTTTCATAGTTCATTATCTTAATGCTAACGTGCTATAACTTCCTCTAACATCAAAACATATTCTGCCCATTCTATACCTCCTGAGGTCGATTTATAATAAGTACTTGCGAAAACATTTTTAGCATATAATGCAGAATTCATTAGCAGGTTTGAAGGTTGGAAATAAAGAGGTACGAAGGAAAGCTATCAATAATAATGCTAATAATTTTACTGACCCTGATGTTCTTGGTGTTTTCCTTTATGTCTGGTACGCCACTAAAAGCTGTAAAATACATAGAAGAAGGTGGCTTAGTGCTTATTTATTCATTTCTTCTAATAGTGGCTTCGGAAGTTGTAAAATCATTTCGTTATTATCTTTTAGGTAGAAAATTAAGGCACAGCCTAAGTTTAAAGGAATCTATGCTAGTGCAGTTTATTGGATATTTTGCAAATATATTAACGCCTGGCGGTATAGGAGGGATACCAGCTAGTGCTTCGCTGTTATCATCATATGCCGATCTTAACCTTGGAGAGTCCTTGGGTTATGCTACACTTCAATCCTTCTTTGACATAACAATCCCCGTATTGATTTCATTATACATAAGCTTCTATTTCCTACCAAAGTCTATACTGCTCATACTATTTTCCTTACTTTCAATAACGCTATGGATCTCTGCTTTTAGCCTTAGAGTCAAGAATTTCTTGATACGTTCAGTCAAAAAAATCATTAAAAGGGACATGGGGGGCAGGATAGAAAATGAGATAAGCACCTTCCAGAACTCTTTAAAAATAATATGGAAGGAAAAAGGGCTTGCGCTGTACCTTTTTCTGATAACTTTAGTTGCATATTTCATTCAAGCCTTTTCCATTAATGTGTTATATGCGCATGTATCAATTCTAAGGGTATTCACCAGTTTAATGTTCTTCTATGTAATGGCCTCATTTCCAACACCTGGAGGTGAAGGAGGGGTGGAATATGGTCTATCCTTCCTTTTACCCCTGAAAACAGTTATAGAATGGAGAGCCTTGTATGTATTTAGTGCGCTCCTTTCAGGTATTTTCCTCATCTTCAGCATAAAGGACATTAACAATTATATAAACAAGTTTCTTGACATCTTGGGCGGGTTTTGAATTTAATGCTACTTATTTAAGGGTTTATTAAACCTAGGAAACCATTAGAAATTGAGGTTAAAGAATATGAACAAGAAAGACAGGAGAATCATAATAACGCCCCCAACGCACCCTATGTTTATATCATTATATATACTAGGGGCCATTTTAATCGTGCTATTTGCTTTCCATTTCCCCGTATATGTTGCGATGGCTTCTTATCTAGACTATGCGCTAATATTGGGTATAGTCTCTGCAACACTTATCATATTGAGTCCACTACTAAGCTTTGTTAATATAATATTCAAAACTATAGGTACTGGTATAACTGAAAATGTTATGGAGATGGAGTACGTTGATTTCTTCGGGGTGCCTATACCCATACCTAGGATATCTTATAGAGAAGCAAAAATGAGGATAGCTGTCAACCTTGGAGGAGCAATTACACCTTTAGTAATCTCCATAATTCTTTTCATTTTAATGGTCAACTCTCCATTCTCTAGTGTATTCTTTAGGGCAGTCATAGTTTCTTTTATAGTGACTACAATAGTTACTTATTTTCTAGCAAGACCTATAAGCGGAGTAGGTATTGCCATACCAGCGTTTATCCCACCATTGGTCTCCGCTACTGCTTCGATACTGTTAGCTGGTATAGGCCCTGCAGCAGCCACTTCAGCCTACATAAGCGGAAGTATGGGTAGCCTCCTCGGAGCTGATATATTGCACATAGCCAGAGAGCCTGAAAAAATATTTGCTCCTATGGTAAGCATAGGAGGCGCTGGTGTGTTTGACGGGGTGTTCCTGACGGGAATAATTGCATTTGTGCTGGCGCTCTAGTCAAATAAAGTTTTATAAAAATGTTGCTTGCAAGGTCTTACCCTTTAAGGCTGGAACACATAAGGGGTAGGTAAGCTTAAATGCTTTGCAGAACGGCAAAATTCAAAATAAGCCATAAGAAGATAGTAGCGATATGAGCTCATCTAGGAGGGTCTTCTCATTAAGGGGCAATCAAACTTCCCTTGAAAACCCTAGAGAGTGGAAAATATCTTGTTGATTAAATGAAATTGATTAAATGAAACACTTGTATAGCTTGCCAGTCAAGTAATTATTTGAAGGGCGATGGAAGCAATGCTCCAAGCCTCTCAAGGCTTAGATTTGCCCCATGCCATTTGCTTCAAATACTACTCATAATAGAGGCTAATAAGTTCTTTTGGATAAGGTGGAACTCCCTAGGCGCTACCATAAGCTTGTATAAAATAGTGAACGCCTAGGGAGAAATGGTAACCCACATAACTATATCTATCTCATATATTGACATACTTGGACTATATTCAATTACCTTTCTTGGTTTTCCTACTTCAAAGCTATAGGGGCACTTTATAGAACCCCTTATTTTATTAAGTATGTTGCTATTCTTACTCTCTAAAACATAAAGAAATATTGTTGATTTTCCTTTCTCTAATAGGTTGCATGCGCTACTTAAGTAATTGATAGACATTGTAGGGTTGTTCATTATTATTTTATTAAATTTATTTGCAATTATCTTATCTAGGCGTGAAGAATCCGCTCTCATAAATGTTACATCTCCTTTAAGGATTTTTTTATTAATATGATAGTTACGCTCAGCCAGATATATTGCATATGGGTTTATATCGACTCCTAATATATTAGCTTTTCTTTTTTTTGCTATGTTTATCGAAAACCCTCCAATACCTGTAAACATGTCTAAAACGCTGTCGCCATCATCTATAAGATCTGCTATTCTCATGTGCTCCCCTGCAAGCCTTGGATTGAAGTAGGCCTTGGCTAGGTCAATATAAAACCTAAGGCCATTTTCTTTATGTATTGTTAACCTCTTATCTTCACCTTCTAGTAATATTAACTCAGGTATCCTGAACTCTCCTAAGGTCGCAGTTTTTGCATAAACCGCCTTTATCCTTGGATTCATTTCCATAATTTGTCTAGCAGCTTTTTTAAGTAACCCCATATCTTTTTTGTAGTTAATTATTGCTATATCACCAATTATGAGGTAACTAGAAATTCCTGGGATTACCTCACTTAACCTCTTAAAGCTATACTTGTATTTCTCGAAGCTATCCTTACAGATTTCAAAGGTTACCCCACTCTTTTCTAGTAGCCCCCTTGTAAGCTCAACTTGGGAGACCGCAAAGGCTATTTTGTCCTCAATTCTTTTAGGCTTTAAACCGCTCCTTAACGCATTTCCATTCTTTAGGATATCTAGTACCTTTTTTGCATCTTTTTTGTTTACGCACACGCAGTTGCTTATAACATCCAATTTTGTGCGATCACCAAAAGTAGTTTAAAAATATAACCTTTTTAGATTTATTATTAAAGAATTGCAGGCCAGGATAGCGGTCCACGGGCCCTTGGCCTGAGGAAACACCGCCCTCTCGGTGGCGACCGGGCCCTGATGGGCTGGGGCAATACCCCAGGCAACGGTACAGAAACGACACGGCCTCCACCAGATGTTGATGATGTGGTAAGGCCTCCTTGGTAACAAGGAGGCAGAAAAGTCACGGAAGATGGTGGAGGATGCGATGAAACGACCGACCCCGGTGGAGCAAGGCTGGGGGTGATGAAGAGCCACGTAAACCCCCAAAGGCCGCAGAGTCAAATGCCGCAATACAGAAGGCGGGTTATTATCCTGGCCTGCATGTTTACAACTGAAAGCTTTGTCTTTTAAGGCTGAAATGCTTATAATTTGTGAATGCATTTAAAAAGTTCCTATAACCAGAGTTTCCTAAATGAAATAGAAGTAACTGGGAATAGACACAAAAGTGAGGAATCTCTGAGC
>WAJZ01000013.1 GCA_015523575.1 Candidatus Hestiella acidicharens
ACATTTAAATGCTACAATAAACATAGCCCATACCTTAACTAGGGGTATGGGGTTGTTGCGAGACCCCGAACTCCCAAATGAAGCTACTAATCATAAAGGTGGGTGGAACGGGAGAAGCCTCGCCCTTAAGGTGAGGTAGCTTGCATGTTAATGCGGTGTAAAGAATAGGAGGTACCACCCAAATCCAGGGCTCAACCGAATCATTAAATCTGCATAAAACTATGATATGATGCTAGACTAGACATACTAGCATACCAGGATCTATATGACCCAAGCAAGCTAGAAGTGGCAGGACATGGAATTGTTGAAAACTGGGCAGATTTTCTTCATCAGGTAGCAAAAAAAGCAAAGATGGATCTCCAGAGATTCGCCAGATTATTATCGAAGAGTATGCTAAGAAATGTTCTTAATCATTATAAATGCTTCATGTAGTTGATTCAAAGAGGCTAGGAGAGTAGTGGCAAGATAATGAATCTATGGTGGGCCCGGCCGGATTTGAACCGGCGACCTCCGCCGTGTAAGGGCGGCGTCCTAACCGACTAGACTACGGGCCCTATGCGATCTCGGTGCTTAAGGCCAGGCCCAAGGTTTTCATTATAATTGAGAAAAATTTAAAGTCTTTCGCTCTAAAGTTTTATAAAAGTTATTGATATAGTTTAATACAGGGAATTAATGATGACAAATATGCTTGAAAAAAGAATTCCAATTAAAGAGGCACTAAAGATAGAAGATGGTGAAAGGTGCAATGTGAGGGGATGGGTTTACAGGAAAAGGGACATGGCTGGTAACATATTTATAATACTTAGGGACTCAACAGGCATAATACAAGGCGTTTTACCGAGGAATAGTGTCAGCAAGGATTTAGTTTCTTTGGCTGAAAGAATAGGCATAGAGGCAAGCATTGAAATAAACGGTATTGTGAAGAGTGATAAAAGGGCACCTGGTGGAAAAGAAATACAAATCGAGGCACTTTCATTGGTAGGGGAATCCGAAAATTTTCCTATAAGGGGAAAGGAAAGCATAGAGTACCTTTTAGATATTAGGCACCTCTGGTTGAGGTCTAGAAAGCTCTCGGCTGTAATGAAGATACGTGATAGCGTTTTGCAGGGGCTAAGAGAATATTATAGAAAAAATGGTTGGTGGGAGGTCAGCCCACCAATTTTGACGCAGAGCGCCGTTGAAGGTGGAGCCACCCTCTTTGAGGTAAATTTTTTCGGGAAGAAGGCATACCTGAGCCAAAGCGCTCAATTTTACTTAGAGGTTTTAATATACAGCTTGGAGAAGGTATACTCATTAACTCCTAGCTTTAGGGCAGAAAAGAGTAGGACTCGCAGGCACCTCTATGAATATTGGCACATGGAAGGCGAGGCTGCTTGGTTTGATATGAAGGACATGATGAAGCACGTTGAAGGGCTTACAAAGAGCTCAATAAAAAAGGTTTTAGAGGACAGGCTAGAAGAACTTGAGCTACTAAAAAGGAAAACAGAGAGGCTTGAGCTAGCTATATCTTCTAGTTTTCCAGAATTGACATATGACGATGCCATAGACAGGTTGCGCAAAAAAGGGGTTAACATAAAATGGGGGGATGATATAGGTGCTGATGAGGAAAGAATCTTAACGGAGTATTACGATACTCCATTCTTTCTTACGATGTTTCCAAAGGAGTTGAAAAGCTTCTATATGAAAACGGAAAAGGATAGGCCAGAGGTCGTATTGGGCTTTGACTTGGAAGCACCGGAGGGCTATGGAGAAGTGGTTGGAGGGAGCGAAAGGGAGGATAACTATGAAAGACTATATAGGAGGATCGTGGAAGAGGGCTATAATCCTTCTGATTACCAATGGTATTTGGATTTAAGAAAATATGGGAGCGTTCCTCATAGTGGTTATGGGCTTGGGGTAGATAGGCTAGTTACTTGGATTGCTGGGTTAGATCACATAAGGGATTCCATACCGTTTCCGAGGTTTAGAGACAGAATATATCCATGAAGGGAGGAGTTGTGCGCAAAAGGGCCTGTGTATTCTTTTCTGGTGGAAAGGATAGCACGTATGCCCTTCATAGGGCATATGATGAAGGATATGAGATATCTTGTATTGCTAGCGTAAAGCCAAGAAGGGAAGATAGCTATATGTTTCATTATCCATTAGTAGAGCTTACGAAACTTCAGGTAGAGGCTATGGGATTTAATGATAGGCACAAAATAATAGAGGTTAGTGGGGAAAAAGAAAAAGAAATACTGGAGTTATATAATAGCATAAGGGTTATAAAAGACGACATTGAATTTGATACTTTAGTTATAGGGGGGATATCAAGCAGGTACCAACAGAAAAGATTTAAGGTAATTGCCGAAAAGCTTGAAGCTCATTTGTTTAATCCCCAATGGAACATGGACCAAGAAAGGTACCTATATCATTTACTTGAATATGGAATAGTCTTTATTATATCCCAGATAACTTCTTATGGTTTACCAGAATTCCTCTTAGGTATCCCTGTTGATAGAAGTCTAGTAAAAAAGATAGTTGAATATTCTAAAAGATATGGGTTTAATCCTTCTTTCGAAGGCGGAGAGGCGGAAACGTTCGTATTAAAAGCCCCTTTATACAAGCATGATATATGCCTTCGGGGAAATGTTGTAAAGATAAAGGAATTTGAGTACCATTTTGGTGTTGTAGAGGCATACTTGTGCAATAATTATACAGTAGAGAGGGCTTTGTGAATTTGCTGGGCTCTCCTAAGAACTTTGAAGTAACTGTTTATTAGATTACAGCATTACAAAAAATGTTGCATTAAGGGACTTTCTGGGACCTTTTTGACGTTTGGTTTTTCTATTTAAGAAGTAGCAAATCTCGTTTAACAAAGTATAGTAGCAATAACTATTCCCCATCCTAGGTTATTGCAAACATCTCTAGGATGG
>WAJZ01000014.1 GCA_015523575.1 Candidatus Hestiella acidicharens
ATTTTCTATATTAACTACAATTGGTTTATTGGATTTTCCATAAAAGATGATTGCATCCAGCCCGGCTTTTCTCATCTCTACTGAAAAGATTGTGCCTATGTTTCCATCGCCATATCCACCTGTTAGAGGGCTTTTCGAAGCAACTTGAAGCTTCCCGCTACTAGGCAGGGGAAGCCCAGTCAACGGGCCTATAGAGAAAACAAGTAGATTTTCTGGTGAGAACGGATCTACTTGAGGAGGGTTATATTCCCATAGCAACCTTATTGCGAGTCCTCTTCCGCCAAGGTATTCTTTAGCCCATTCCTTTGGATAGTTGATGGTCTTTGCTTCATTTTTACTTAAGTTGACCCAAAGTAGCTTTCCACTCCAGCCTTTCATTTTTTTCACCATTAAACTATGGTTTGTGCAGAAATTTATAGTTTGGGTAAAAATAATTATGGCTTGAAAGCAAAATTAATAATAGAGAGTTATAATAGGGTTAGATTGCACTTAGATACGAGAGGTGGAAAGGATGTCAAGATATGTGCAAGATGTAAACGAATTTTTAAAAAACCTAGACAGATGGATAGGTATGCAGGAAAGCGTGCTAGAGTCTTTTACGAAGAACTATTCGAGGGTTAGGGAATCTGACAGGTTAGACATAATTGTGCACACAAGGATAGCCTTTAACCATATAATAAGAACCTTAAAAGCCTTTGATGATTGGCTCCAAGATCCATTTATAACCACAAACGCGCCGAAGGAATCGTTGGTTAAGGTATGGGACCAAACAGTAAATATATTGCAAGAAATACTTAAGATGGACATAGGGCATACTTCACAAATGAGGGACACGCTTGAGAAGCTATCGAAAGAAGGGAAACTTAACCCTATAATAATTAGGTTTAGGGAGGGTCCTGAGAGCAGAAATGAGGGAAGGGGTACTACAATAACCTTCTAAAATTTTTAAGCAAGGTGGACAACTAGGATTTTTGGTGGTGATAATTGCCTAAAGAAAGAAAGTCGTCCAGGCAAAGAGAGGAAAAGAGGGAGGAGAGCGTTTTTGAGATAAGTAGAGGGTTACTTGCAAGAGTAAAGAAGGACGTAGAAAGGGTGAGCTATATTACTCCATATAAGGCCTCGGTAAGCTATGGAATACCCATATCCGTTGCAAGAAGATTATTAAAGGAGCTGGAGGGGGAAGGTCTTTTAACGCTCTATTCTAGGAGCAAGAGAAATCCTATATATGTTCCTAGGGGCAATCAATAAATATTTCTTAGCTTTGCTCATTAATATTTGTTGGTGCCTTCAAGATGCCAGATTATATAGTGGTTGGAGCTGGTATTGTAGGTTTAGCTACAGCATACCATTTAGCCTTAGAGGATAGAGGTTCAAGTATTTTAGTTGTTGACAAGGCTGATGGACCTGGAGGTGGCGATACATCAAAAAGTGCAGCAGCGTTTAGGACTGCCTTTACGAGCAAGGTAAACATAATGCTATCAAAAACGAGTATATCCTTCTATGAAAGCATAGAGAAAAAAGAAAAGTTTGACCTTGGAATGAAGAAAATAGGGTATCTCTTAGCACTAGGAAGGAAATGGTACAATAGCATATTGGATGGTATAAGGGTTGCTGAGAAGATGGGTGTCAGGCTTACGGAGGTCGATAGTAGCTTGCTTGATAGGATTCACATGGAACGCTATGTGTCAAACACTGAAGAGGGAAGCTTAATGGAAGCAGAAGATATATATAAATCATACCTCTTTTTAGATGCTGGAATCCTGGATCCGGAAAAATTGGTTGATTATTATTACAACAAGCTCAGGAGCTTAGGTGTGAATTTTTCTTTTGGTGATGGTATAAGGGATTTCATGTTAGAGGCTAAAGAACCGTTAGGTATAGAAGGTGAGCCCTTTCCCTGGGAAGATATAAAAGTTAAGGGAGTGTTGCTCAATAATGGGCAAACCGTAAGGGCAAAAAAGAAAGTAATAGCCGCTATGGGCGCTTGGAGTAATCTCTACCTCAACAAAATAGGCGTTGACAGCTATAGTAGACCTAAGAAAAGGCAGATATTCTCTATAAAAGCTGATAGGAAAGATCTAAAGGATTTATTGTTTGTTGATGGGTTCAACGAAGAAAAAGTAATGCCCTTTACGATATTGCCAAAAGGGGTATATATAAGGCCAAACCCGAGCGAAGGTACCTTCTGGACAGGTTTGAGTGATGAGCTAAACAGGCCGATAGAAGTGGAAGAAGAGCCGCTGCCAGAGGAAAATTATTATGTATATGGAATACTTCCTGTACTCTCCCTGTACTTTAAGCAGTATAGGGACGTATATCCATACTCGTCTTGGGCAGGTCATTACGATATAAGCTTCGATGGTCAGCCTGTAATATATGAACCTTTTAACAGTAACTTAGTAGTTTCTGCTGGAACTAGTGGTAGCGGTATAATGAAGGGTGATGCAATAGGTAGAATAACAGCTGCGGTCTCTATGGATAAGGAGGTTGCAATGCTTTATGATGGAGTAGAGTTTAAAACCCATTGGCTTGGCTTGGATAAGAGAGTGATAGATAAGGAGTTGCTGATATTTTGATTATGAAGGGAAAGGTTAAGAGAATACTTTTGATCACATCAAAGAAAACTGAAAGGTTAGAAGGCTATCTTTTTAGCAAGCTTAAGGTTAGAGGCTATAGCTTTGATCTGCTGGAAGTGAGAGATATATATTATCTTAGCCAAAGAGATTTGATGGATAGGATAAAACCATTCATTAATAGCTATGATATAATTATACTTCCAGGAAACATAGCAGGAAATTTTTCGAAATTTTCAAAAAAAGTGGTGAAAGGAACTGAGGCACCATTCTATTTGCATGAGTATCTAAGGTATAAAAAACCTGAAGAGTTAAGCCAAGAGTTGCCAGCAGAGAAAGCTTTTCCTGATATAACGAAATTAATAGCCTCTAAAGCATTAAAGGAAGCTAGCTCCAATTATAAATATGCCTATAAGATAAGGGAGTTGAAGATACCTTACAAACCCCCACCCTTGTTAGTTTTCTCCGAAATATTTCCTAAAGACAGCTTGGAGGCATTGAATAAGGCAAGGTATTTTCTTAGGAGTGGAGCAGATGCACTAGTTGTGAGCTATAATCCTAACTTAGATTTTTCAGAACTTAGGAATGCACTTAAAACATTGAGACAGGAAACAAGGAAACCGATAGGCCTGGACGCGCCTATTCATGTTATGAGGGAGCTATACGATTATGTGGATATATTGCTGAGCTTTGATATGCTTAGCGTTAAGCAAAACGCTAAATGGATTAAGAATAAGGCAAGCGTGGTTTTACTTGATGATATTAACAAGGTCGATGAGTTAATAAAGGTAGCTAGGGCGAATGAATTGAAAATAATAGTGGATCCAGTAACCTATCCCTCAATTTATCCGGGAGTACTCCAAACATTCTTAAGAGCAAGGAAGATAGCAAGAAGGTATAAGATACCTATCATGCTGGGTCTTCTAAACATCACTGAGTTGGCTGATGTAGACTCAAGTGGTCTAAACGGGTTTGCAACCTTCTTAGCAGCAGAGGCTGGTATAAGCATTATACTAATAGGGGAGGAAAGCGTGAAATCAAGAGGAAGCGTTTATGAAGCTAGAATCGCAAGTGATATGTCTTCGGTTTCTTTAAAGCTAGGAAAACCCCCTAAGGACATAGGCTTGGATCTCTTGGCTGTTAAGGAAAAAAACTGGGCACATGACAATATAGTTAGAGGTAATGGTGAGACTTTGTGGATTAAGGTTAATGGGGAGGATATAGAAGTTAATTGCAGGCAGGAGTGTCCATTAGATGTCTTTGAGCGGATAGAAGGCTTAAGTACAAAGGAAGTTTTCAATATAAGCATAATGATATATAGGTATTGTTCGCCTTGGTCAAAGGACTGGAAGTGCCTTTAAGGTTTTATTCAAGCATTAAGTCTAAGTCGCTTATGACTTTCTGCAGTTTTTCATACAGCCTTTCATTTACCATAGTCTTTATAGCACACCTGAGACAGAGAGGCGTAATCGTTATAAAGCCTCTTTTAAGGTAATAAGTATCGCTACCTTCTGGACCATCATCATAAGCTTCATTTATATTATCGGTCTCCCAGCCCATGACGTGAAATAAACAATTTTCTTTATCCTCTACCTTCACGCTTATGTTTGATTGCCATGATAAGAATGAAAACTTTATTCCAAGGGGTTTTGTTGGCGGGAAGTTTATGTTGATTAGGTCAACTGCATTGTTATTAAGCATCTCACTCAACATTATTTTAACTATCTTTCCTGCAATCCTTGATGCATTGTAAAGAAGATCTACTTGAGCCGGACTTCTTATACCTCTTAATATTCCAAGGCTTATAGCTATTGACTTTTTTCCAAAAAGCACACCTTCCAAGGCAGCACCTATTGTGCCACTTGTAAAAAAATCCATTGTACCTATATTGGGACCTATGTTTATGCCCGAAACAATAATTTTTACATCTACTCCTTTCAGCAAGTGCTTAATGGCTATTGCTACAGCATCTGCTGGCCTTCCATCAACTGCCCAAGACTTCACTGCGTTTTTCATGTTAAACGGCGAAACTTTTACATGAAAGGTGTGGGACTTACCAGATCCGCTTACCTGAGTACTTGGTGCAACTACATACACGTCAAATTCATTTTTATTCAGCTCATCAACAATAGCCTTCAATCCAATACTATTAATGCCGTCATCATTTGTCACTAATATTGCATTATGCATATACGGCACCTTGGCAAAGTGTCTATTATCATGTATATATATTAATTGGTAGCGTTTCTGAAAAATTTTCCTCATTTCTTGTGCTTGGCAAAGGATTGATTGCCATCACGCACCAAGTTATGGGACCTGCTAACAATTGTCGGTTATCGTGGCTTTAAGCAAAATTTTTAGGTAGATGTAAGCCTTTTTTATTTATATATGGGGAATACCATTATGTAGCATAGGTGAAAGAATGCAGAGTATATCAGAAAAAGTGGATGAAATACTTTCTCTATACGATACTTTTCCCTATCAGATAAAGAAGGGATATGAAGTAGGCTTATCAATTACTCCAGCAGAAGGCGCTAAAAGGATAGCCTTGTGTGGCATGGGAGGTAGCGGTGTGACAGGCGATTATATAAAGGCGCTAGCTATAGGTTCAGGAGTTAATACACCAATAGAAATTATTAAGGGAGAAAAATTGCCCAATTGGGTTGATGACAACTACTTAGTAATAGGAATAAGTTACTCTGGCAACACTCATGAAACCCTTTCATGCGTTAGGGAGGCGTATCGTAGAGGTTCCAGGGTTGCTGCTGTGACGAGTGGTGGAAAGTTAGAAAAGATTGCAATGGAAAAAAATAGCCCCCTTGCGTTAATAGACAAGAACTACTACCCGAGAACTGCAATAGGGTTATTGGTATCAGCAACGCTAGGTGTTATTAAGAGGCATGGAATTAATATAGTATCTGAAGATGATATTAATGATGCAGTAAACATTTTAAAAAGCACCTCAAGGGGAGAGGGGCTAGGCATCGCTAGCGACATAGCCGATGAAAACCTTTACATAATATCTGGCTGTGGAGAATATGATATACTTGCGAATTGGTGGAGGCAGGAGTTTAGCGAAAACACAAAGGCAATAGCGAAGACCGAGGCATATCCAGAATCAGCCCATAACGACCTTGTGTCTTGGCAAATAAGGCAAAGCAATAAAATAGCATTTATCTTGCTTAGCTCAAAAGAAAGTAAGCTATGCTCTATACTAACAGATTTCCTAGCCAAAACCTATAGGGCACAAGATAAGAAAGTCGTTATAGTGAGTCCAAGAGGCAACGCGCTCTTCTCAAGGCTTATGCAGGGTTCGTTACTTGCCGGATATGTTTCAGTATATTTAGCAAAAATAAAGGGAATAGATCCAACCGACACATCAATAACTGGACAGTATAAAAAAGAGTTAGAAAAAGAGAACCTGACATAAGCTTTTATC
>WAJZ01000015.1 GCA_015523575.1 Candidatus Hestiella acidicharens
AAAGAAGGCTACATAATGCCTGCTTTAACGTACAGACCAGAAACAATATTTGGTGTCACAAATCTTTGGATACATCCAAATTATGATTACTACATAGTTGAGGTAGACGGAGAGAATTGGATAGCGAATGACTACATAGCAGAAGAATTGGGCGATCAAAAACATAGAGTCAAAATAAAAGGTAAGATAAGCCCAAGAGAACTTATTGGAAAAAAGGCAATAAACCCAATAAATGGGAAAGAAGTTTTAATACTCCCAGCAAGCTTCGTGAAGCCCGATGAAGGTACAGGAGTAGTTATGAGCGTACCAGCTCACGCCCCTTATGATTTTATAGCTTTGGAACAACTTAAGAAAAATACGGTTATCCTTAAAGACTTTGACATTAAGATTGACGAGGTATTAAAACTAAGCCCTATCATAGTAATGATAAGCGACAAGGTTAGAGATATCCCTGCAGCTTCAATAGTAAAGAAACTAGGTATCAAGAGCCAAGAAGACATAGAAAAACTGGAAAAGGCAACTAAAGAACTATACTCAATAGAATACTATAATGGCATTATGGTTGATGGTCTAGGAAAATACTCTAAGAAAAAAGCGTCGGAGGCCAGAGAAGCGATTAAAAAACATCTTATCGAATCAAATTCTGCTTTGAAGCTTTATACACTTCCTTCCAAAGTTTACTGTAGATGTGGAGCAAGGACTCATGTAAAATATGTCGAAAATCAATGGTTTTTGCTATATAGTAACAAGGAATGGAAGGAAAAGGCTAAGGAAGCTGTGAAACTAATGAACTTCTTTCCGCAAAGCCTTAGAAATGAATTTCTAAAGTTGATAGACTGGATAAATGACTGGGCGTTTACACACATGAAAGAACTAGGTACACCACTTCCTTGGGATAAGAATTGGGTTATTGAAAGCCTTAGTGATTCGACTATATACATGGCATATTATACAATCTCCCATTACCTACAAGGGCTTAACGAAAATATGCTTAAACCAGAACTCTTTGATTATATATTTTTAGGTAATGGAGATATTAATAAAGTCTCCAGCATAACAGGGCTAGACAAAAAAACAATAGAAAAAATGAGGCAAGAGTTTCTGTATTGGTATCCACTTGACCTAAGAATAAGCGGCAAGGATTTGATGCAAAACCACTTAGTTTTCTTTATATTGCATCACGTAGCTATATTTGGTAAAGATCTGTGGCCTAGAGGGATAGGCATTAATGGCTGGGTATTACTAAATGGCAAAAAAATGGCAAAGTCTACAGGCAACTTCATAACATTAAGGCAAGCACTAAATTATTGGGGTGCGGATGCTACAAGATGGGCTGAAGTTATAGCGGGTGCGGATCCTGGATACGAAGATGCAAACTTTGAGAGCAATATAGCTGAAAGGGCCGTAGAAGAACTAAACCTATTCCTAGATACAATAAAAAGGTCATATAATAAGGGCAGAGAGGAAGAAAGAGAAATAGATAAGTGGTTTGAAAGCGTACTAAACTCGACCATACGCGAAGTTACTGCATATATGGAAGAAACCAAGTTTAAGAGTGCGTTAATAAAGGCATATTATGAATTGCAAAATAAATACAGGTGGTACTTAAGAAGGAGCAAAGAGCCCAACAAGTCTATCGCAAAGAAATACTTCGAGGCCGTTACACTAATGATTGCACCCATAGTTCCTCATGTTGCAGAAGAAGCTTGGCATTTAATGGGCCATAAAGACCTTATTTCAGTCAGCAAATGGCCTGTAGTTGAAGAAGAAAAAATAAATGAAGATTATGAAAAAGCTGAAGAAATAATTAGGGGCGTCTTAGAGGATTCTATGGAGCTGATGAACCTCATAAAAGATGTAAGAAGGTTACGTATAATCGTAGCCTCGAAATGGAAATACGAACTCTTCGACGATATAAAATCTATGCTTGTTGATAATACCCTTAAGGAAGCTATAAAGTTAGCAACTAAGCAGAAGAGCTATTCTATCCCCAAAAAAGATATATCAAAGGTTATCGAATTTGTTATGAAAAATCCAGACATAATCAAGAAATATATAAATAGAGACTTAGAGTTGAAGGTGCTATTAGAATCTAAAGAATTCTTATCAAAAGAGCTTGGAATTGAAGTTATCATTGAAAAAGAAGAGGACAGTAGCATTGCTAAGAAAAAGCTTTCAATACCCAGTAGACCTTCCCTTTACCTAGAATAGTTCAAAATATAGAGGGATGGAAATGAAAAGAATTGATGAAATATTGTATTCCTTAAATTCATTAGCAAGAACTGGGTGGATGTTAAGCGGTGTTGAGCCATGCAAGGCAGAGAGCGTTTCGATGCACTCATTTGCTTCCGCAATAATGGCCCTAAGCCTCTCTAGCTATATAGATGACATAAATCCTTATAAAGCAACCTCTATTGCTTTGATTCATGACCTAGGAGAATCTGTAATTGGAGACATAGCAAAGTCGTCTAATGTTAAGAAAAACTCTGCTGAATTAGAGGCATTCGAAAAACTGGATATTAACAAGCTAATAAAAGATCTCTACAAAGAATATAGAAACTTATCATCAAAAGAAGCCATAGTCGCAAAAATAGCAGACCTCATAGCTACATATATTATTGCAAAGAAATACGAAAAGGAAGGTTATGATGTCGGGGAAATAGAAGCTTCTACCATTAAAGAATTAAGAAAAATGATAGAGTTAAACAAGCTAGAGAAGAATGTTAATGGCTTTCTGCTTGCTATTGGAGTAAAGCTCTGAAAGAAAAATTATAGGTCTTTTAAAGCAACTACACATAGAGTAGGGTGCATAGAAAACGATAAACATTAATGTGACCAGTATAGGGATTTCAACGACAGAGGCTCTACCCATGTATCACTACCTATCTGGAGGTAGGGTACTGAGGATAGTCATTCCATCAGAATTCAATAATTTTTATTGTATTGACTATGATATATGCTCAATTTATAACATGAATTTACCCTCTTTAAAATCTTTCACCATCCAGCAAATAAAAAAACTAGCAGAAGGATTGAACGTTGATGGAATAATATTAGAGGGACTTGGTGCAATATCATTGCGGTCAAAAATCGTTGAAATAAAAAAAGAGATAGGAATGCCAACAGGTATAAGGATTGCTAAACCTATCAACACTAATGCCGACTTTATAATATATGATCATTTTCTTGATAACCAAACAAATGTAGAGTTGATAAGGTTCCTCAAAGGAAAAAACAGTTGGGTAGAGCTTCAAGCCTACTACGAAATACCGCTTACAGAAAAGTTTCTACCCATAGCCAAAGTATCTGGAGAAAGAAATATTCCCCTCCACATTCATCTATTAAACCATATGGGGGGAAAAAGTGTGAAAAATCTATACAAAGAACTCATTAAACTCAATCCCTATACCTACATACACGTTGATCTCTATGGCGAATATGATACCTATTGTCCTAAATGTAATAAGCCTGTCGCATACAGAGAAGAAAATATCCTAAAGGATTTAGAGATAAAAAACAACTCATGCTGGAATTGTGGGTACGGGCTGCCATTCTATAATATTGTAGCTAAAAAGACAGATCCCCTTTTCATAAGAGTGTCTCATGGTGATACTATATGGATAGATCCAAGGTCGATAAGATGAGTTATATAAAAGAGGGTAAATTTTACGAAAAGCTAAAAGACAAGCCTGGGTGGGTAAAATGCAATCTATGCCACAGGCGATGCATTATAGCTCCAAATGCATGGGGGGTGTGTGGTGTAAGGAAAAATATCGAGGGAAAACTATACACAATGGTTTATGGTTTGCTAACGGCGGAAAACCTGGATCCTATAGAAAAGAAACCCTTAATGCATTATAGGCCTGGAAGTTCTGTCCTTAGTATTTCTACAGTTGGTTGCAACTTTTTCTGCAAGTTTTGCCAAAATTGGGAAATCAGCCAGAGTAGGCTAGAAAGGGGTCTCTATGGCAAAATTAAGAGTCCAGAGGAAGTTATTAAAGATGCACTTTCTCTTGGTGCAGATGGGCTATCCTATACTTATAACGAACCTACAATAATGTATGAGTTTATGTATGATACAGCCGTATTAGCAAAGAAAAATAATCTATTCAATACAATGGTTACAAATGGATACATAACACCTGAAGCCATTGATGAACTAGGCAGCGTTATGGACGCCGCCACAGTTGACTTTAAGGGAGGAGGTAACAAGGATTTCTATAAAAAATACATGGGTGTACCTGATCCTGAACCTATATATGAAAGTTTGAAGGCCATGAAGGAAAAAAACATGTGGCTGGAAATAACAAACCTAGTAGTACCAAAGGTTGGAGATAAAGAAGAAGATATAAGAAGATTATCGAAGTGGATAGTAGAAAACTTAGGGGATACCACTCCCTTACACCTACTTAGGTTTTACCCAAGTTATAAAATGGTTAATATCAATGACACCCCAGTAAAGACGCTTGAAAAACTAGCAAATATTGCGAAGAGCGAAGGCATTAAATATGTTTACATAGGCAATGTACCTGGTCATCACCTCGAGAATACATATTGTCCAAAATGCGGGTATCCCTTAATAGAAAGGTATGGGTTTTATATTAAAGCATGGAGGCTAACAGAGGACAACAGATGTCCAAAGTGCGGAACAAAGATC
>WAJZ01000016.1 GCA_015523575.1 Candidatus Hestiella acidicharens
ATAATGCAAGCCTCCACTACCTGCCGCCTAGATTTGAAAAGGAGCTAAAAGGCCTATACAAGAGCGGTAACGTAACAAACATAGGGAATACGTATTCTGGGGTAGACGTTGAAAAGGTGCTTTCCCTAAGGCCTAACCTTGTTATAGGTACCTATCAATGGGGCTTCTCGTCCCTCTCAAGCATATTAAAAGACTATGGGATACCTGTCCTGTTGCTTCCATCTTATACCTCTCTGAACGACCTCTATACAGCAATAATAATGGTTGGGAGGGCAACTGGGCATGTAAAGAGTGCAGTTTCACTAGTAGAAAACATGTCATCGCAGCTCTCTTATCTAAAAGCATTGGTAGGCAACTCAACGAAACAAAACATCTCCTACCTGTTGTGGATAAATCCTACATACGTAACGGGTTCTGATACCTTTCAGAGCGACATGATAATGCTCTCTGGTAACGAAAACGCTTTTAAAAACATTACTAAGTGGGGGGTGATAAGCCCGGAGGAGATGCTAGAGGCAAATCCAAGCATAATAATAGTAGATGATCAAACAGGTTTTATGAACCAAAGCGCCCTGATATCTTGGCTGAAAAAGACGATAGGCAATGCATATGAAAACATCTCAGCGATAAAGCATGATAAGGTATACTTCATAAAGGGCTACTACGTTGACTACATAAACGAACCGGGGCCCATGGTTGTGAAGGGGGTTGAGCTGTTAATAGCAATAACCCACCCTTCCCTACTTAACATAACGAAGGTTCCAAGCATTATAACGCCAAGTGATTTTCCACTACCAACGCTGGCAAAGTGAATGTAGATGAAGAAAAGGAGCATCTTTTTTATTACATCGATTTTTGTTTCCCTTTTTATCTTTTTTATTGCATCACTTTCTATAGGGGCTTATTCTAAAGTAGGCTTCTATGAAGCGATTTTGTATTTAAGCGGGCATAGCATGAAGAAAGTATATAGCGACATAATCTTTTACAGGCTAATAAGGACAATGGCTGCCTTCGTCTTGGGTGTAGGCCTCTCAACCTCCGGCTTGACGTTACAATACACGTTAAAGAATCCATTAGCAGATCCCTTCCTCTTAGGTATAAGCTCTGGCGCTATATTAGGGGTTACGCTGGCAGACTACTTCGGTTTCGTTTCATATTATTACCTCTACTTGGCTGCCTGGATAGGCTCCCTCCTCAGTATTGGCATTGTCCTGCTCATATCTGCTTACTTCAAGTCTTCTGCATCTTCTATATTAATAGCTGGAATCTCTCTTTCTTACTTGCTCAGTGGCATCACCACGATATACATGATTAAGCTAGGTCCAAAGATACCTGGGGTCCTTTTTTGGCTCTTCGGAAGCGTTGCATATTCAACCCCTGGCATCCTTTACAAGACATCCATAATAGTTTTTCTGTCCCTATTCTTCCTCTTTCTCATGTGGAAGCCAATTAATTCGTTAATGCTAGGTGAGGATATGGCAACTAGCCTAGGGGTTGGTGTTTTCAGGACAAGGTTTCTCTCTATATTAATAGTTTCCATATCGACTTCGGCCTTGGTTGCAATGGCAGGGCCTGTGGGATTTATAGGACTTGCAGCCCCTTGGATGGCAAGGCTGATAGTTGGGAGCAACTATGGTAAGTCCTTGGTCATGAGCATATTTACCGGCGGCTTGTTAGCGATAGCGAGCGACATACTGGCAAGGGTTGTGCTGTACCCAAGCGAAGCCCCCCTTACTGCTATAACAAGCATATTCGGTGCCCCATTTCTAATCTACCTTACACTAAGGTTTAAGGGGAGGATATGATGAAAGGCGTTGAGGCTATAGGTGTTTCCTATTCTGTAGGGTCTAGGGAAATAATTCATGACATAACATTTGAGCTAGAAGAGGGAAAGGTATTGGCAATACTAGGCCCTAACGGCGTCGGGAAGACAACCCTTTTAAGGATTTTATCTGGCATAATACCCCCGAGCAGGGGTAAGGTTTACCTCTATGGGGAAAATCCAGCGAAGTTCAGGAGGTTTTTAACTTACATCCCGGCAAACTACAATATCGATATGTATGCAAGGTCCTTAGATATAATGCTAGCTGAGCTCTATAATGGCGGTTTCTTTTATAACAGGCGTGATATAGAAAAAATACGCATGTGGGCAAGCTATTTTGGGGTAGAGAGGTATTTCGATACACCTTTCGGTAAGCTAAGCTCCGGGGAGCAGAAGCTTGTCTTGCTTGCAGGAGGTTTAGCAAGGGATCCAAAGATAATGATTTTGGACGAGCCAACTGCCTTTCTTGATATATCGAACCAGGCAAAGATTTTATCCCTAATAAGGGAAATTGCTGAAAAGGAGGGCATAACTATTGTTTTTGCCCTTCATGAAATATATTATGGCAACATAGCAGACTATGTAATGCTTATGAAGGATGGAAAGCTCATAAAGTTCGGTAATCCTAATGAAGTGTTGAATAAGGACCTGCTTGTAGGTATATATGGGATAGAGTTGGAAGGTTTTGAAATAAATGGTAGCAAGGTATTCCTGCCGAAGTTTTCTAAAAGCTCATAAAATCCTTAAGTTTTTATAGCACGTTTCTGCACTATTATGAGGGTGTTGATATGAGGGTTCTTGTTACAGCTTCAACAAATAGAATAGGTTTGGGAGTAGCGAAGGTATTGTTACAAAATGGACACAAGGTTGTCATTAATGGACATAATGAGAAAAACATGGAGAAGGCGTTAGAAACGCTTAAACCTATGGGGAGCGTGCATGGGGTACTGGCAGACATAACTGTTCTTGAGGGGGTAGAGAGGCTTGTCAAGGATTCTATAGGCTTCTTGGGAGGTCTAGATGCTTTAGTTTACATAGCGCCTCCCCCGAAACCGGGTAGCTTTGAAGAGTTACAGCTAGAAGAATGGGAAGGCGCTGCAAGGTCCTTGCTCTTAAGCCCTGTATGGTTGACAAAGCTAACCCTAAAGTACATAAAGGAGGCAAAAGGTTCCTATGTATATCTAAGTAGCTATGTCATAAAGGAACCTGACAAGGGCCTTGCCTTAAGTAACGTTGTCAGGATATCGCTTGCTGGGTTGACCAAAACGCTTTCCAAGGAACTAGGGAAGTATGGAATAAGGGTCAATATGATCATGCCTGGGTGGATAGAAACTGCTAGGGTTGACGAGGTTTTGCAGAAAATGGCGATGGCTGAAAATAAAGGTAAGGAGGAGCTGCTTGATGAAATAAAAAACAAGATACCACTTAAAAGGATAGCCAAGCCCGAGGAGGTAGGTCAGCTTGTTGAGTATCTAATATCAAAAAACACCTATATAAATGGAGCCTCCATACCCATTGATGGAGGTATATTAAACAGCGTTTTCTAGCTATAGCTTGCTCAAATACTTAATTATGGCGTTGGCGGCATCCATACCACTCTTTAGTGCTGGACCTATTTGGCTTGGCCCATGGACTACATCACCAGCTCCAAATACCCCTTTCCTTGTTGTCATTAGGTTTTCATCAGTAACCAACGTGCCCCACTTCGTCAGCTTTATTCCACAACATCCATCGCCTAATGGCGCTGTAGCCCTCTCGCCTACTGCCTCAGAGACGTAATCGAACTCAGTTTCAAATTCGCTTCCAGGGATCGGTACTGGCTTTGGCCTCTTCTCTTCTGGCGTTTGAACAAGGCGGTTCCTTACAAGCTTGATTACCCTTTTTCCGTTGCTTTCCTTAAATTCTACAGGCACAGTAAGCTCCCATATCTCAATGCCGGAGGCCTCTAGGTTGTGCATCTCCATGGGTCCCATTGGAGCTTCATTTCTTGTCCTCCTATAAGAGAGGACTATTTTCTTCATCTTGC
The DNA here is from genome assembly GCA_015523575.1 of Candidatus Hestiella acidicharens. GTDB lineage: Archaea > Thermoproteota > Thermoprotei_A > Sulfolobales > Acidilobaceae > Caldisphaera > Caldisphaera acidicharens. The sequence continues at coordinate 3,849 of WAJZ01000016.1, forward strand.
TCTTGAACTCATCGTACGTCATTGGTATGTATGCAGCATCTTCGGCAGTAAAGCCCCCACCAACTACCATAAGCCTGCCAGAGATGTTTGGCACTATGTCCCAGCTCTTGTATCCGAACTTCGCTAGATGGGTTGCTACTATGAACTCTACGGAGGGGAATATCCAAGGAAGGTCTTCCCCAGGCACCTTCATCCTTTTGCTTTCCCAGGTGCCTGTAGCAATTAGCGTTGCATCGTGCTCCTTTATTATATCCTCTAGGTTAACTGACTCCTTTGGGGTAATGATTCTGTCCATTAGCCCATAGCTTACATCAGCATTAATCTTTGTGTTCAAAACAAACTCAACGCCTGCATCCATAAGCTCCTTCACACCCTCCCTTATCGGGGGTTTTTGTATTCTGTAGATGTGTATCCCAAACATCAGCATGCCTCCTGGCTCAGGTAGCATATCATATACTGTAACTTGGTAGCCCTTGCACCTCAGGATTCCAGCTGCCCCTAAACCTGCAGTCCCTGCACCTATTATGGCAACCTTCTTCCCAACGCCTGTAGGTATTTGATCTTGCTTACACCTTAAAAACTTCATATTATCTACCCCAACAATTATTTGTCTATGTGGAGATTAATAAGTTTCAAAAGAAATTTTTATTAAAAGGTGTAGGGCTTGGGCTGTGAGGAGAAGAAACAGGAAGAATGCAAGTCTAGGTGGTTGCTGTGCGATGAAGGATTGCCTGGGGCTATAAACGAAAAGGTGAAAATGTTTAAGGTTTTGATGCCAAACGTTTTGCTTACTGGCTTGTCAGACGATATGGCCATGGTTTACTATATGTTTTATAATAAGCGAGGTGCCGGTTTTTTCATAGAGATGGATAACGCTTCCTTTAACTTCTCAGAGTGCAGGGAATCTATAAAGGTTGACATACTAAATAATATAGGAAGGCTCCTTAGACCTGAGGATAACCTCAGGCTACTCGAGTACATAGTAGAGAACGTAATGTTTCCCTCTTAGGATAAGGTAGCGTTAAGCTATTTGTATAGAATACATGTTTTTAAGTGCTTTCTCTTTATTAGAAATAGGTTGAGGCTTGGCAAGAACATATGACTTTAGAGGAAAGGAGTGTCCAGAGGGTTACATACTTGTAAGTAGGATCGTAGCTAAGGTGCCCCCGGGAGAGGAGGTTGAGGTGATAATGGATTCCTGGAGGTGTGCAACGCTAATAGCCTATGACTTCATGAAGCTCTCCTCGATAAAAATGAACTTTGTAAGGCTTGGTCAAAAGGATATAAAATTCACCTTCTTCAAAAGGCCTCGCTAAGAAACTTGCCCAAATCCTTGATTATGTTCCTTGGGTCTATTCTATCCCCTTGCACCTTTACTCCTTCGGCCAGCAAAATCAATTTTTTTGCATTTTTTCCAAATGGCGTATAGCCACCCAGCTTTCCATTGCTCATCACTACCCTATGGCAAGGTATTATTATCGGTTTTTTGTTCTTCTTTAATATTTTAGCTACCTTTCTTTGGTGCATTCCTAGGAGGTCGCCTATAGCTTTATATGTTGTCACATATCCAAGCGGTATCATCTGGAGTATGGCATATACATCGTCTTCTTCGGCCATGCAGACCACCTTTCTTTAAGAATAGGTGTCAGTTACGTATTTAAGTGGTTGTTGCAAAGGTACACTATCATGAAGCGTTTGATAAAGTCAAATATGGCTAATTATTCATCTTCTGTTAATTGTAAACCGGGGAGTTAACAAAGTTGCACGTCACGCCAGAAAAGAAAGTTATTTTTTTAATTCTTTAGTTTTTCTTGAGATGGTAGGTGCGTTTATTGTAGGAACTTACCTTAATGCTGTCGACCAAGAATTTATCCTGTAATGTGATTTAAATTTGCCTTGTGTTTGACATAACTAATGGATTTCTCTGCGTTGCAAAGAATCAAGAAGAGCCTGGCCCCGGCTTGAGAGGCCTGCGAGCCCTCTCGGAACTCACTGGCACCCTCAACGCGGCCGGCTTAACTTCCGGGTTCGAAACGAGTCCGGGTGTTTCCCAGCAGCTATGGCCGGGCCAGGCATTTTCTATCTAATATCGATCCGCAAATATAAACTTTGTGGGTAATTTTTTAATTTTAATTCGCATAATTCAAAAAGGATGATACTATGGGAGAGTGCGAGCTAAAGGCAAAAAAGGGGTTGATAAGGGTCAAGTCCAGCCTTGCTAATGGGAAGATAACAAAAATCTCGATAAGTGGGGACTTTATGGTGTTTCCTGAAGGCGTTGTCTGGAATCTGGAAAAAAACCTCCTGCAAAGAGAGGTTAAAAGGGATGAAGTTGAGAGGGTTGTAAGGGAAACGCTCAGGGATGCACACCTCTTGGGTTCTAGCGTTGAAGATTTCATTGATGCAATCCTCTGTTCCTTGGAGGCTGGTTAAAGTGGGAAAGCTAAGGGTTCTCCTGTTTG
>WAJZ01000017.1 GCA_015523575.1 Candidatus Hestiella acidicharens
ATTCGGGGTTAGTATTACTTAATGAAATAAGGATAAAAGATTTTCTTTTTAGTTATTCTAATGGAAAGAAATGAAGAGCACAGAGGTAATAGAAAGGGGCCTTGTTGAAAAAAAGTTCAGAAAGGGGATGAAAAGGGTAGCTCTTTTCTATCCATCAAATTATGCTGTCGGTATGTCATCCTTAATCTTCCACAGGCTTTATTATTTATTAAACGATATCGATGACTTTTATGTAGAAAGGTTCTTTATGGATTCGATTGATGAGTACGGGGTTTTGAAGGGTGTTGAAAGAAAAACACCGCTAAGAAACTTTGATTATATTTTGATACCGGTCCATTACGAGCTGGACTATGTAAACATAGTAAATGGGCTAAAAAATAGTGGAATAGAGGTTTTGTCTAGAAATAGGAGAAGGCCGAAGGTGATAGTTGGCGGACCTGTCGTAACCTCTAATCCAGAACCTTTAGCAGAAATTGCTGATATTGAAATAATAGGGGAACTAGAAGCTGTTTGGAGGAAAATTATAGATATAATGACAAGCGATGTTATAGAGGCAGGTTTAGGTATTTATGTTCCGGCATACGGCAAATACGAAGTTAGGGTTGCTCATGCCGAAAGCCTAGATAGTAGCGATTTTAGGAGAATCTCTACAAGTGGCGCCAAGTTCGATGTGGTTCTTGAGGCGATGAGAGGGTGTCCATTTAGTTGCATGTTTTGCATGGAAAGCTTTATCTCAAAACCTGCGAGGTACAAGCCATTTGATAAAATAAAAGAAGAACTATATAAACTAAGAGAGAGATATAGAAGTAAAATAACACTCGTTGGTCTAACAATTAATAGTCATCCCGATTTTAGGCAAATACTGAGCTTCATCAGAGAAGAAGGGATGAAGGTATCAATACCCTCGCTTAGGGCAGATTTACTTAGAGAGGAAGATATAGAAATTATATCTTCTCTAGGGCAGAGGAACCTTACTATTGCTGTGGAAAATTCTGAAAGAGTTAGAAGGGCCTTGGGAAAAGAGTTCTCGAATGACTCAATCCTTAATATAGCAAAGTATGCAAAGAGGTACGGCCTATCGTTAAAGATCTACTTGATTACCTCTATTCCAGGTGAAAGTGAGGAAGATATAAAGGAGGTTATAGAATTGACGAGGGGGATTAAAAAAATTGGGGTTAGGAAGATCAGCTTATCATTAAATCCCCTAGTCATAAAACCAGCAACGCCACTTCAATGGCTACCTATGAATGATTACAACACAAGCCTTAGGAAAATTATGCGTATAAAAAGCGAGGCTTCATATGACGAAATATCTATATATGACCCTTTTTATGCCTTGGTTCAAGGATCTATTTCTCTAAGTGATAGAGATATTATAAGATATTTGCTTAGGGTACCCGATACGCGAAAATCCTCCTTTAGGGCTGTGGCTAAGGATGGAATGCTGAGCTATGCATTATCAAAAAAAGAAGATCCGCTACCTTGGAGCCATATAAAAGGATATGTCGATGAAGAATCGTTAAGGAAGATGCTACACGATTTTCTGGAAAAAATGCATAACGCTTCAGCTTCGAGCAAAATAATTTTTTAAGGTTAAGGCCTTTTTAGGCAAAAAGAACAAAGGCCTTGATATAATGCTTAGCAATAGCGTTTCTTCTTTACTTATAATTGAGGCTATGCATTTAAACTTTAGGTTATTATTAACAGTTTGCATATTTATGGGAATGTGGAGGACAGCACTTTTTAAAATGCCCCATAGATTTCATCCCTTACGTCAGGATCGACGTATGCCCCAACATATACTTTATATCCTTTATTAATGAAAACATTTACTTCCTCTCCATATACCCTGGTCCTAATCTCTGGTATCCAGTAAAACGTGTTTTTATCTACTTTGATTTCTGTAAAATACTCGCATGTGTCATCTTCGGTAGTTATTTTTCCATGCTTAACGCACAACCCTATATATGGATATAAAACATGAGGTCTCCAATAATAGCAAGACTTACATTTTCTATCATCGCTCACGTTTAACGCCCAATAGCTTAAGGTAGTATAAGAGAAATAAATTATTCTTCTTTTACAACCGAAAGCCCTCGCCCTTTGGAGCGGAGAAAAGTCAGATTCTATTCTTAAGATGCGAAATAGTAATAAGTCGCTACTACATTATATTTTCATATAGTGCAGGAGTTAACATAGCGTTTCTTCTACTAATTAGGAATCTAGATCATAACCATTTAACTCGGCTGTTTCGCTTAACTCTCTTTAGTTATTATGCAACACCATTAGCATATCTGTACCTTTCAACTTTTCATGTAAAAGGGTCTTAGGTATGAAGTGCAAGTATTGTGGCTCTACAAATATAGCTTGGGATCACAAATCAGGACATATAGTTTGTCAGGACTGTGGTGCCATACTGGGGAACATTTTTGAGGAGGAATCATATAATAAGGAAGAGATCTTTAGGCGTAGGCCGAATAGGATTTCTAATGAAAATGGAGCTTTTGAGAAAAGCGTAGAAAAAATTGTTGCTAAGGTTTTAAGGAGGGGGAAGATCTTGGAATCTACTAATGGAAAGGTAAGCATTATATCTATTATTGACAAAAATCTTGATGAAGTAAAAAACGATGAAGAATTTATGATATCACGTAAAGTATTAGATGGGTACCCTATCTTGAAGGCAAGGACAAAAAGAAACAAGTATGCCCTTGCCCTTTATGCAGTTTATAGGATACGGGGCTATTCAAAAACAAAATCCATAGAGCTAGTTTCAAAGAGGCTTAAAACCTCAAAACATACGCTGGAAAATATCTTGGATAGATACCCAACGCAGTCAAGGTCGTTTTTAGAAGGTGTCAGAAAGGCGCTTAAAAAAGTATAAAATGCCTTTGCTCGCAAATGCTAATAGGTTCCTATTAACCTACAAAATAGGGATAGCAATGAATAAAACGTATGAAACGCCGCAGCTAGACTACATAAAATCAATACACGTACCGCTTTACGATGAAATATTACAAAAAATAAAGTCAAGATACCCGAAAAGAACTAGGAAAATATATGAAAGGGCTGTCTCTTATACACATCTGA
>WAJZ01000018.1 GCA_015523575.1 Candidatus Hestiella acidicharens
CTCTCCACGAGTTTAAAGAGCTGTTTCAAGCTTTTTCTGTTTTCATCCAAGCCGGAAGATATGTCCGTGAGGATTTTCACCACTTGGTAGCCTTTGGTGGAGCAGTAGTTTTTGAGGTATTCTACTTGTCTCTCAAGGTCTTCTTTCTGGTCTCTACTTGAGACTCTAGCTATAAAACAGCCCTTCTCATCTCCTCGAAAGTTGTATGCATGAATGAGGATAACATTTGCTTCAACTAATCATTGTTTTGCAGCCATTATAACTAAGTGCTATGAAAAATATATTAAAAATACAGCCTTAATCTATAAAGTCTCTAGAAAACAATTTTCTATTGGAGATGAGCGTTGGTTAAGACCTTAGTTATTAGCGATATCCATGGTAACCTGGAGGCCCTAAAGGCTGTGATAGAAGATGCAAAGGGCTTCGATGAAATGATTGTTCTAGGGGATTTAGTTGACTATGGACCATCGCCGGCTGAGGTAATCGATATGCTCCGCCAGTACAACCCTAAAATAGTTAGGGGGAATCATGATCATGCAGTAGCCTTTGGAGTTGATTGCAGGTGCGGAGAAAAAACGCATTGGATAAGCGTATGGTTTAGGGAAAATATAACGCTCAAACTACTAACAAAAAAAGATAAGGAATACCTAGCAAACCTGCCACTAGAAATTAAAATGGATGATATCACAGCTGTGCACGCCTCGCCCTCAAATCCCCTCTATGCCTATGTCTATCCTTGGATAACTGAAGAGGAAGTCTGCAACAGTATCAGGGGTAACTTGGTGCTTTCATCGAGAGAAGCAGATAAATGTAGCGCGGAAGGCGTTTACTTAATAGGACATACACACTTCCAATTCCACAGGGTATCAAGAGGAGCTATAATAGCGAACCCGGGTAGCGTCGGTCAACCTAGGGATTCCGATCCAAGGGCCTCATACATGCTGTTAGATGCTGAAAGGGGTTCCTTTGAATATCGAAGGGTTAAATACGATGTGGAGAAAACAATCGAGAAGATAAAGGAGCTAGGCGTAAAGGATCCATACCTTAATGCCCTTGCCTATATACTAAGGAACGGCAAGGTTCAGTAGTAGCTAATTGCCTTGCTTTTCAGTAAACCTCCTCACATAAAAAACCTCGCCATTATATTCAACCTTAATTACATCGCCGCTAGCTAAAAGCTTATTTAAATCCTCTACACTACCATTATCCCTTTCAAGGAGACCCATCACGTCTTTCTCCTTCATGGGATGCACAGACGTTATCGAGAGGAGGTCCCTCTGAAAGCTACCGCTATAGCCAAAGATACCCTGAGGAGAGCCAATCAAAAGCTCCACCCTTTCACCAAGGAATTGCTTAAATATGTTATAGGCCTCCACTAAATCCGTTTCTTTAGGAGGCTTCACCCACGACTCTGCGGGTGGCCTTACCGGCACGGCTATGTACGCGGTTTTGAGCGCTTTTAGCTTTGATAAGAAAAGTGCTACGGCAGCTATCTCCTCATTGCTAACGTAATTTGAAAGCAACATGGTCTCTGAAATCAGCCTACCTTTATATTCGCGTGAAAACTCCTTTATGCCTTCAAGCGTTTTCTCTATGCTAATACGCCCGCTAGGCCTGTTAATGGCCCTCCATAACTTCTCTGAAACAGCGTCAACCTTTATAGAAACTAGATCAGCCTCTAAGAGATCTTCCCTCACATCACCTAAATAGAGGAGTGAAGAGTTCGTGATGACTGCGACCCTAGCACCCATTTCCTTTAATAGCTTTATTTCCTTGCCTATGTTTACATCTAGCGTTGGCTCTCCATCAGGAACGAAGGTAACGTAGTCCACTTTTAAGCCTAGCGAATTTATCTCACCAAGCCTTTCTTTAGCTAATTGATATATTAAAAGTGGATCGTAGAATCTTCTCCTCTCTGCAGAAACGTGAATAGTTTTGCCGAGCTGGCAGTATATGCAATTATAGCTACAAGTCTTTGGAAAAACGTTGTTGATACCTAAGCTATAGCCAAGCCTCCTTGAGGGGACTGGACCAAATATTATGCTATTGCTCTCCACATCCTAACACCTTAACTGAACAGAGAATGAAGGACCCATGCCTATTTGCATACTGAAGCAAAGCATTCACCTTTTAACCAAAGAGATGAAACGCTTGTGTATCCTAGCATCTCCCGTGAGTTCTGGGTGGAAAGTTGTAGCCAAAATCGAGCCCTGTGATGCAAATACAATTATTTCCTCTTTATTGTAAGTTATCTTGGAGATGGCCCTTGCCCCTCCCCATATATCTACTATTGCCGGTGCCCTGATAAATATACCCCTATAAGGTGCCTCGTCCATCCCTTCAATGTGTAGATCGAGTTCAAAGCTCTCCCTTTGCCTACCAAAATAATTCCTCACCACCCCTATATCCATAACGCCTAGTAGTGGCTGAGAAAACTCCGGAACCTTTGCATCCCTAACCTTTTTTGCCAGCATTATAGCACCGGCACAAGTAGCTAGCGTTGGCTTTCCACTCTCTATTACCTCCTTGATGTCGTAGAGGATCTTAGTTTTGTGAGCAATCTTTCCTATTGTAGTGGATTCGCCCCCTGGTATGATGATACCATCTAACCCCTCGAGGTCTTTCTTTTTCTTAACAAGCTTTACCTCACCTTCTATAGAGGTTTCAGCAAAGGCTCTTAAGAGCATAGCATAGTGCTCGTAAAAGCCTCCTTGGAATGCTACTATACCAATGGTCACCATTTTAGATACCCCTTGTCTGCAAAAGTTCTTCTGGTCTCAGGGAACTTATGTCTATGCCCATCATGCTCTTCGCCTCACTTATCATTTTTTGGGCCTCCAAGACGCTTTCAGGATCATCCCACATACTTGTAGCTAAAACTATGGCCTCCGCCCTTTCCCTTGGGTCGCTACTCTTAAATATACCAGAACCCACAAAGACTCCATCGGCGCCAAGCCACATCATCAGCGCTGCGTCTGCTGGTGTTGCTATCCCACCTGCAGCAAAGTTTACAACGGGTAACCTCTTAAGCCTAGAAGAAAGCTCAAGGAGCTCATAGGGAACCTTGTACTCCCTTGCCTTATGCATCCTCTCTTCTGGGGATAAACTTGAAACAGACCAAAGGTCATTCATAATAATCTTCATGTGCTTTACAGCCTCTTCTACGTTGCCCGTTCCGGCCTCTCCCTTGGTCCTTATCAGCGATGCCCCTTCACTAATCCTCCTGAGCGCCTCGCCAAGGTCCCTTGCGCCATTTATGAATGGCACCTTAAAGAGAAACTTGTTGATGTGGTTCTTTGCGTCAACTGGCGTTAGGACTTCGCTTTCATCTATCATATCGACGCCAAGTTCTTCGAGCAACCTTGCCTCCATGTAGTGGCCTATCCTGACCTTTGCCATGACAGGTATGGTTACGTGTTCCATTACCTCTTCAATTACCTTTACATCGGCCATCCTTGCAACGCCACCGGCCTTCCTCACATCATAAGGTAGCTTATCTAGCACCATAACGGAAACTGCACCAGCCTCCTCGGCTATTTGTGCTTGCTCAACGTTTGTGACGTCCATGCAAACGCCCCCTTTTTGATAGATAGGGAGGCCATATTTCACGCTCAGCGTGCCCCTTTCTGGAACCTCTATCCTCTCAGGTAACGCCTTAGGGCTATAATCAAACCAAAGTCCCTCATCCCTTAGCCTATCCCTTGCTTCTGCCATGTTGTAGAAGAATTCTACTATCTTTTCGAACCCAACGTTATAAAGCCTAACAGCCTTAGAGGGGTACTCTAGGTAAGGCATTAATTCCCACCAAGCATGCTTGTTGCCGAGAAAAGAATTATGCCTTGTTGAACGTTCAATAAGTTCCAAGCCGTTCTAACGCAGTAACTAAACAACTTCAACATTCTAGTATGCACCAACAGCCATACAACCAGTAAGCAGGGCTATCTCTGACGCCTTATCATGAATAAGTTCTTCTCCTATCACATTAATATGCCTGAGCATTATGTCTAATATCTCTAGAGTGCCCTTAGGATTAATCCTTCTTGCGAGCACTACTCAAAGTTCTACCTCAAACAGGAAGGGTTCATAGACTGATAAACCTAGATCATACAGTTTGTTTACAACAATCCTTGCTCTTTTGTGCCTTTCTGGATTCCCCGGGAATAGGAAGTAATAGTCATCAAAGACGCTGGTATCCACCGCGATAGCGTGGATCGATTCCAACCTGACAATTACCTCCTCTCCATCACAAACCCTTCAACCACGTCTCTGTCAACCTCGAACTTATATTTGCCACCTTCCTTCTGGAATCCCCTAAAACTCCTCCGAATAATTATTATCTCAAACTCTTCCCCTTCCTTAAACTCGACGTAATCAATAGGCCTAAGCACTCCCTTCTCGTATCTAACCCTGATTACCTTGGACAAGTTCTAGCACCACCTATACATTAGGTATATCGAGGCAATTAGCCTTTCCCTAACAGGTTGTTTTCAGATTATCATAGCAGATTTTATAGTTAATAATCGTCTTTGAAGCTTGTTTCCATTTTACGATTTTCTGGGAGCATTATCTATATTTCTTCGACCTTCGGGGCTGGAGGTCTTGACTCAAATCTAGCAGGCCTACTATATCATCGGGAGTGAATAGTTTCAAATATAGCGATAGAGGTATAGTACTCAGAAAAGACAAATAGCAATTGGTGTAATTAACTTAAATGCCATAGAGATTAGAGTGTAAAGGGGGAGCTATATTGCCTGTTGAGTTCTCTATTAAGTATGATAGGTTGAGTGATGCTTTATATATCAAGCTCAGGAATGATAAGGTTGTCGATTCTGATGAAGTAGAACCTGGGATTATAGTGGATTACAATGACAAAGGAGAGATTGTTGGTATAGAGGTTCTATGGTTCTCTCGGAGGAAACTGGACCTTTCAAAGCTAATCCTGAAAGGACCGGAGGCCCTGGTGGCAGAAGTGTGATAATACACTACACCCTACATGCTCTGGAGCGAATGAAGCAACGAGGCATAGATAGAGAACTTGTCTATGATTGCTTAAGGAATCCAGATAAAGAAGAGGAAATAGGTAATTCCCTTAGGTGTGTGAAAAAGCTGAACGGTAAAGTCCTAGTAGTAATTTATGAACGAGTAAACGACACAGCAATAGTTATAACGGTATATATCACATCAAAGATCCATAAATACCTCTCCTGACACTACTGTTACCAATCGGCAAACCTATGTTTATATTGAGGCATATTTAATGAGCTTAAGCTCCCCTTCAAGCTCTCTGAGTTCCTCTACGGATGACTTTCCTAGAATACCTTTGTACTTCTTGATTAGCTCATCGATATCCTCCTCAACTATCACCTTGTACTCTTTACCATCTTCAAGGTTAATGCTAGTTAGGGGCTTCAGAGCTAAGGGATCCTAGCTCTAATCTAGTGGGCCCAGACAAGCGCACCACGGCATACTCGAAATCATCATAAAACTACATTAGCAATATATCAGCGATAAGACTGCAGAACAAAGACGAATCATTCACTTGATAGCTGATAATGATAACCATAAGTGCTTCATATAAGAAAAAATCCTTTAAAATACTTTAGGATATTGGGTGAGGAGAATGGTAAAGAAGAGAAGCGCTGCCCATGCCGGCTCTTTTTATCCAGGGAAGAAGGAAGACTTGGTGAAAACGATAGAATGGAGCTTCATGCATGAAATAGGACCTGGCAAGCTTCCAATTGCTAGGAACAGGGAAAAGAGTAGCATAGCATATATGGTACCTCACGCAGGCTACATTTATAGTGGCCCAGTTGCTGCACATAGCTACATGAAAATAGCGGAGGGCGGGAAGCCAAGCGTTTTTGTTATAGCAGGTCCCAATCACACTGGTTTAGGAGAAAACGCATCTATTTGGAAGGAAGGTTATTGGGAAACGCCTCTAGGCGAGGTAGAGGTAGATAGTGAGGTTTCAAAGCTTCTAGTTGAAAACACAAGGTACTTCTCTTTTGACGAGAATGCCCACTTATACGAGCACTCGGTAGAGGTTCAGATACCATTTCTCCAGTACATATTTGGAGAAATAAAGGTGGTTCCTATAGTTATTAAGCTACAAAACCCTGAGGTCTCCCGCGACCTTGGTGAAGCCTTGTATAAAATTTCTAAAGAAAATGGTGTTGACCTTGTCTATATTGCAAGTAGTGACATGAACCACTACGACCCCCATGAAGAGACATTAAAGAAAGACGAAATTGCATTAAAGGAAATAGAGGAGCTTGACTTAGATGGATTATACAAGGCATTGGAGAAATACGGGATATCCATGTGCGGCCCAGGACCTGTTGGTGCAATGCTTACGCTAGGGAAGAGGCTTGCCTATAGGTGCAAGATACTGAAGCATGCAACTTCTGGAGACGTGACCGGAGAAAAGAATTGGGTAGTAGGCTACGCTTCTGCAATGTTGCACAAAGGAGACACTCAATGATATACAAATCCTACGCCTCCGCGGTAGTATTAGGATTTCCAATAAAGAATAGGGAAAATCCATATATTGCTTTGCCTATAGAAAAGGTGAGGTTAGACGTTGACTTAGAAGTGTGTAAAAAGCCATTTATCTCTGCCCCTAACTTCCCGAGTCCTGTCTATGAAAGGCTCTCGCACTACTGGGAAGAATTAAGTAGGGGCCTAAAAGAGGAGTATTGCGCTGCTGTAGACCTTCTTGATCCATATAGAGGTCCTCCCTCAGGGCTCTATGCTATATCCTCTTCTATACTGCTTTACGCCCTTGGTAAGGAAAGCGGAGAGACGCTTGAGGTGGACGATATCATAGAGCTTTCAGAGTTAGCAGATGGTATTAGAGACCCTTCGTGGCGCGGGGTAATGAGTGCAATGAGGTGTTCATCATTAAACGGTAGGCCATGCGTCTATAGAAGGAGGGACGAGAAGACTATCTTTAGCGATTTTTCCCTTCCCCTTACCTATAAGGGGAGCGTTAGCCTAAGGGAGATCCTAGATAAGGATTACGTTGGAGAAAATGTTTACGGGGCGATAACTAGGCTTATAGGTTTAAGCGTGCTAGAAGCATCAATAAGGTTAGCGGAGGGCAATGATTTCCTAGGCGTTTTTTCTCAATACAGGAGGATAACTGACTCAGTTTCTTATGCGTTATACAACATCTTCCCTAAAGGGAAATGCTTTTACGTACCAGGTTTTCCCTATGAAGCTGAGGCACTATGCGAGGAAGATAAAAATAATGAATAGAGTTTTCTAAAAAGATTAAAATATTGATGGAAATCACCTTTTATTCTATAGTGAGAAGGGGACCAGTGTTTTTATTGATGGAGATATATACGAAAGCGTGAAAATAAACACTTGTTTCATTCTTATCGCAACGTTCTCCTATGTAGCATTTCTACTTTGAGGAAAGGCACTACTAGTATGTCGCTTAGCTATGCTGAGAGGAATCCGCCATCAACGGGTATCACCGCCCCTTGTATATAGCTTGAAAGTGGGGATGAGAGAAAAAGCACAACTCTAGCTACCTCGTCAGGTTTTCCGAGCCTTCCTAGAGGTAACCTACTCAAGTAGTTCATTCCTGACTTTATTATATGGATGTTCAGCTTTAGGAATGCATCCTTTTTCTTTTCCTTCACGCCTGGAGTTTCTATGCCTCCGGGGACGACGACGTTTACCCTGAACCCCTTCTTCCCATATTCTCTAGCCAAGGCCCTGCTCATGGAAATAATGCCGCTCTTCGTTATGTCATAGTGAACAAGTCCTGAAGCAAAAGGTAGTATGGCTTCGATTGAGCCTATGTTGACAATAATTCCCCCTTTATTAACCCTCCTTTTCACCATATATTGGCACATCCAGAACGCTGACTTCAAGTTTATCGCAAGGTTTTTCTCTAGGAAGCTTTCATCTATGCCTAAGAAGTCTTTAAATATGTAAATGCCTGCATTGTTAACCAATATGTCCGGCTCCTTACCCTTGAGGGATTCCCATAGCTTGTCTATGTCCTCCTTCTTTGAGAGGTCAACAACGTAGTTTTCGACCTTTGTGCCAAACCTAGAGGATATTGTTTCTGACACCCTTTTCAGGTTTTCCTCATTGATGTCAATGAGAAAGAGGTCTGCTCCAGCTTCTGCAAACCTATATGCAATGGCTTCTCCTATGCCGGAGGCTGAGCCTGTTACCAAAGCTACTTTACCTTTAAGGGATATCATCTCCTTTAATGGAATAAAATCCTTTAATCCCACTCTCGACCCTAGTTGTTTTGGTTCGTTAGCTTTATTTAATCTATTTTATGTCCGCATACCTTCTTTATGTTTAATGGTTTCTTTGCTATATAAATGATTGAGTTATCGTTAACTACCTCCTCTCGACTGGGGTTTATCCTTAGGCCTTTACTGCTTCTGAGCGCTATTGGTAGTGCTTCATACATCATCATTATGCTTACGATATCCTTGTATTTCTTTCCCTTTAGGCATTCTGGTAGCTCTTCTTCAAATATCTCATCCCCGGACCTTGCAGATATTATAAGGTCTATAACCTGGGATACCTTTGGATTATTGAGCGTCTTCGACAAGAGCTTCGCCGAAACGTAACCCCTAATTATATAGTCATCGATGCCAACCATTTTAGCGTATTCTACGCTCTCGCTGCTAAGCAGCTCTGCTACAACGTGGCAGTTGCTGTTAAGCTTCTTTATCCTCAACCCAGCAAGTATTGTCTTTGCGTCTATTGCCGTCGGGTTTACGCTAGCATCCCTCGCATCGGCAAGTATTATCGCTCCCTCAGCCTTCTCAACGTTTGCCTTTTTTAAGTCATCCTCTTTTAAGCAGCTCCCCTTAACGAAGTCTATTTCCTTTAGGGGTGGCGAGGGGGTTTCGGCTATAAGTACTATGTCCTTGTCCGTTTCCTTAAGCAACTCACTTACCAACTCTTCCCCTATTTCATTCCAGTTGCATATTATGTTATGGTTTGACACTATTGCCTTCAACTCGCCGAACTTTCTAGCTATATCAGATTCCACCAATACATCTGTAAAGCTGGCAATAAATAGGCTTAAGGAGCCTATACCAAAGAGCATTAGCAGAATGGCATTTACCTTGCCCCAAAACGAGACGATTGGCGTATTTCCATATCCCACTGTAGTTATCGTCTGTATAACGAACCAAAAGCTGTCAAAGAGGTTCTTTATACCGCTCCCAGGTAGCCCCTTTTCTATATAATACTCTGAAAACGTTCCATAGGCTACTATTGCAATAAGCATGATCGTTATCTTGGCAAAGTTGTTCCTAAGAAACCTTCTGAACTTGGCAAGTATGAGGAAGAGCAACTGCTAGCACCTCCTGCTACGTTAATAATGGTGTGAAATTAAAAAGGCGAAACACCTGCAACCCTTTGTCTATAGAGGTTACAAAGACTTCACCATAGCAACAACTAAGCATGTAGACGCCACCTTGGTTACTAGCGATAGAATCGTGAAAGATAATGCTTTAAAATCTAATGTCTAGACCTGCTATATATTAAATGATGAAGATTATAAGACTTTATGAATAAATTAATATCATAATTAATTTTAATACATAATAATTGCCTTAATCATTGCAACATCACTGA
>WAJZ01000019.1 GCA_015523575.1 Candidatus Hestiella acidicharens
GTTCAAATCCCGGCCGGTCCACATATGCAAAAATTATGTCCTAGTGAAAAGCAGCCAATACCTCAACAAGCATTATGAGGAACCATTAAGTTAGAAGGCTAATTACCAAGTCGTCTAATCCTACTCCAAAAACCTAACCTAAATCATCCTTGACCATTACATAGGCATCTTCCCCATCCCTATAATAGCTACGTATAATCCTTGCTTTTCTGAAGCCGAACTTCTCATAAAGGCTGATGGCATCATAATTAGACACCCTGACCTCGAGGTATACGGCATCAACGCCATATTTTGCCTTCATTAGCCTTATTGCCTCACCTAGCAAAGAAGATCCGATGCCCTTTTTTCTATGCTCTGGTAAGACAGCTATAGATATCACATGACCCACCTTATGGGATTCTAAGAAAGTGCTCCTTATTGATTTTACAATAACGCCTAGCTTTCCCCTCCTCTCATATTTCACAAGTTCGTTTTCCTTACCATATAAAACCGGATCCCTTGTATCCTCAACCCTGTTCATTATATAGCCCACTATACTACCCTTTATTTCGGCTACAAGAAAGAGATCACCCCATCTTTCTAAAATGTACTTATAGAAGCCATACCAATAATTTTCTGGCAGGGTTCTCATGTTAACTTCCATGATACTAGAAATATCGCCTTCACTAGCACACCTTATTGTGGCTTGTAAGTTCCTGCCACCGTCCAGCACTTTTCACCGCCAATATTACTTGAACTTAACGTCATTTAAAGCTGTATATTAAGGAATTATAGACATTTATTTGCCGACCCTATGGAATCCCATATATAGAACCTTTGTATAAAGTTAAAATTTCCACTGCTTTCAGCTTTTATTTGTAGGTGCAAAAATCATGGAAAACGATGAAGTATATCATCCATCATCAAGGATATTCAAGAGCTACAGCGATAGCCTGAGCGGAAAGTGCATAGTATTAGGAGTTACAGCAAGCATCTCCATATATAGATCCCTTGACACTGCAAGGTGGTTAATGAGAAGAGGAGCAATAGTCCAAACTATAATGACGCAGGAGTCTGCTAAATTCATAAACCCTGATATGTTTTATTGGGCAACTGGAGTCAGGCCAATTGTTAACCTAACAGGCGAAACAGAGCATATATCCTTAGCTAGCAGGTGTGATTCCATGCTAATAGCCCCAGCCACCCTTTCAACCATGTCCAAAATAGCCTACAGCATAAGTGATAATCCTGTCTCCTTAACTGCTATATCCTTTCTTGGCTTTAAAAAACCACTAGTACTTGTACCTGCCATGCACATAAACATGATGAAAACAAAGCAATATGAAGAAATAGAAAAGAGAATTGTTGATAGTGGTATTTTTATTATAAATCCGTATTTTTCGGAAGACATCGCAAAATACCCAGACCCCCAGTTTGTTGCGAGAGTATCTTCAGCACACACGCTAAGGGGTTATGATATGAAATCATTGAAGGTATTAGTTACAGCAGGTGCCACTAGAAACTGGGTAGATGACATAAGGTTTATATCGAACCCTAGCTCCGGGAGAATGGGCATAGAGATTGCAATAGAAGCGTACTCTAGGGGGGCACAGGTAGAATTGCTTCATGGACACACAGAAGTTCAAGTTCCACATACCATACAATCTTACTACTGCGAGACCACAGAAGAGATGTCAAGAAAGATCAGAGAATTGACGGAAAAGAATCAGTATGATATAATAATTGGCGCTGCCGCTCCGGTTGACTTCGAGGTCGAGAACAGGTTTAAGGGTAAGCTAAGGAGTGAAAATAACTATGACATAAAGCTCGTTGCATCAAAAAAGGTTCTAAATTCTATAGCGAAAAAACCTAAAGTTTTGATATCATTTGCTGCAGAATCCATTAATAATTGGAAGGAATTATACAAAAAGGCAAGGGAAAAGATAGAGAAATACAAGGCTGATATGGTAGTTGCAAATCCTGCTAATATAAGTGACGTTGGCTTCTCAAGCCTTTATGATAAGGTTGCTATAATACTTAAAGAAGGTCCCATAATAGACATTGATAAGACTTTAAAGGAAAACTTAGCAAGAATAATATTGGATAAGGCACTAAACATGGTTAAGGGTGTCTCTGATGAAGATAAGCATCAATGATATGGTTAACATAGATTATGACTATGCAAAAAATGCGATAAAAAGGTTCTTACGAGAAGAACTAGGCAATACTGGCCTCTCTGGCTACGTTATTGGGTTGAGCGGAGGCGTAGACTCGGCCCTCTCATATTTCTTGGCAACTGAAGCCGTTGGGAGCGATAAGGTACTGGCGCTAATAATGCCAGACTCCTCAGTAACGCCAAAGGAAGATATAGAAGATGCCAAGGATCTGGTTAGAATAAAAGGTGGTCAGGTTCAAATAATCAATATTGATCCTATCGTAGAAGTATATAAATCAAGTATACCTATTTATGAGAAAAGCGATCTAGTACCAATAGGCAACATAAGGGCTAGGATTAGGATGTCACTACTATATTTTTATGCCAACAAGCTCAAAAGGCTTGTACTAGGGACTGGCGATAGAAGCGAAATAACTATAGGGTACTTCACGAAATATGGTGATGGTGGAGCCGATCTCCTACCGATCTCCAACTTATTAAAAACTCAGGTCAGAAGATTAGCATCAATGCTTGGAATACCTGAGAGAGTTGCATATAAACCAAGTAGCCCTAGGTTATGGGAGGACCAATTAGCAGAAAAAGAGCTTGGCGTTTCCTATGAAACTATAGATTTAATAATATACGGCCTGTTTGATAAGGGGCTTGACATAGAAGAGTTCACTAAAATCACCGGTATCGATAAATCCGTTGTAGAAAGGGTATTAGAGCTTAATAGGAAAACTCAACACAAGAGACTACAACCTGCATCAATACCCTTCAGGGATGTAATTAGATACCTCTAGAATAGCTACATTTAACGCAACCTTATATGCCTAGGTTATTCTCAAACCCCTCCTCCCTAACCACCCTGTAGAGGCCCCTGTTAATGATCTTTTCTACTAAGGTCTCCGATAACTCTATTATTTTCTCTGCTATGCTTATTTCCCTTAATAGCTCTTCCTCATACTCTGCCCTAGCTTTTATCAAAAAATCCACGATCATCGGCAGCTCATTAAATGCTATTTTCCTAATTATATTCTTCTCTTCTACCCCAATCCTTTTCCTTCTAGATAGTTTGCTTAGTGTATTTAGTATATTTTCTGGGTCTAGGCTGTAGAACTGAACCTTAAGCAACTTTACTTTTGGATCATCCTCCCTGCCAGAGCTCCCTTCGTATTCATGTATTGCTTCTTCGAGAGATTTTTTATCTACCAAATCCCACCAATGCTGAGACTCAGACCTATAGGTAGTCCTTATTATTCCATATTCTTTTTCTAATCTTGCAAGCAGAGGGACCGGATTGTAATCAAGCCCATATTTGGCAAGCAAGTCCTTCACATCCCTCGTTTCAAAATCTCCTAGTTTTGCCCTTCCCACAATCCTAGAAGAGTCCAAGAGGGCCCTAAGCACATAATATCCTCTATCTCTGTATTTTGACAGAAAACCCCTTATGCTCTTCGGGCCCTCACTATAATCCAAACGACGCTCACCACTCTGCGCATTAACGCTAATAATTTTTAGATATACCAGAGGATATTAGTGGTATACATAATGAAGACAAAGGTAGAGGTTCCGATGGACAATAATACCGATGGCAATAAATATGTAATAGATGCCCAAAACATATATAAAAAAATAGGAAAAAAAGATGTCTTAAAAGGGGTTAACCTCTTAGTCAACTATGGAGAAATTCATGTACTCGCTGGTCATAATGGGGCTGGTAAGACGACCTTCTTCAGGATATTGATAGGCTTGTTGCGATACGACTCTGGCACCTTAAGGGTATTAGGACTTGACCCATACAAGTCCAGGCAAGAGGTTAGCAAGAGGTTGGGATATGTGCCGGAAGACTCGTCACCTTATGAGAGGTTAACAGGATATGAGAACTTAAAGGTCTACGCACTAATATATAGTGATGGAAATGAAGAAATCGCTGAAAGATATGTAGAGAGAGGTATCAAGATCTCAGGTTTGAAAGATAAGGACTTGTCTAGAAAAGCTGGAGAGTATAGCAACGGCATGAAAAAAAGGCTACTTATAGCAAGGGCGTTGATGCACTCTCCTAAACTCGTACTTCTAGATGAGCCTACTAATGGATTAGATGTGTTCTCTGCATATAATATTAGAAAGTTGATAAAATCTATGGCCTCTTCTGGCACTACTTTTTTGATATCGACTCACAACATGTCTGAAGCGGAAATGCTAGCAAGTAAGGTATCTTTTATAGCACATGGCCTAGTAATATATACGGGTTCGGTTAAATCTGCTATAGAAGAATTCGCTTCAGTAAACCTAGAGGAGGCATTTATTAAGGCTGTAGGCGAAAGAGAGTGAAATCAAAGGCTTTGATATGGAAGGAACTTCTAGACCTGAGCAGGGATAAGAGGACGCTAGCGGTAATGATAATAATACCATTTATTGGTCTTCCAGCAATGGCATTAGTAACGACCGGTTTATCGTCAACACAGACTACAACTGTTTATATCGAAGTCCTAGATAACAAATCTCTGTACATAGCCAAGTTCATTTCAAGCCAAGTAATGGAACTCTCAAAGCAATATGGACTAAGGGTTAACGTGACCATTTCAAATGGCC
Source organism: Candidatus Hestiella acidicharens (assembly GCA_015523575.1). Lineage (GTDB taxonomy): Archaea > Thermoproteota > Thermoprotei_A > Sulfolobales > Acidilobaceae > Caldisphaera > Caldisphaera acidicharens. The sequence continues at coordinate 4,730 of WAJZ01000019.1, forward strand.
CACCAAAGAGCATCTATAATATACTCCTAGTAATTCCTAAAGGGTTCTATAAGAACATAACATACATAAATGGTATTGGAACCCTTTACTTGAAAAGTTTGGTTGGCAGCGTTCAGAGCTCTGAGGTTAAATCAATAATAGAAAATGTTATAGGAGAGGTGAAGGAAAGCGTAGTTGTTAACAGGGTAAAGATCCTAGCCAACAAGTCTGGCATAAATGCCACGCCATACAACGTGTTAAATCCGATTTCTATTTCTAGCGGTTACTATTTGCCTAGTGGAAGTCCAGCACCCGTATCTCAAGTAAAGCTTTCATATACAGCAAGGCTCTTGGAGTTTTCTCTGTTTTTCGTAGCAAACCCAGCCATAATATTAATGGGAGATAGTGTTTTAGGTGAAAAGGAGAGAAAGACAATAGAAACGCTGCTGGCAACGCCAGCCTCGAAAACCAGTATTATAATTGGAAAGCTTTCTGCCTCCGTCGCAATAGGCCTAGTTACAGCCATTGCTGACAGCGCAGGTGTTATATTATACCTTTCCATGATATCACCAGGGAGCCTAAAGCTAACCCCAGGCCTTATAGGAGTTAACCTAGCCGTCAGCGCCCTCCTAGTCATAATGTCTGCTGCAATAATTACCCCGGCCATATTAAGGAGTTCTAGCATTAGATCGGCTCAATCGGTTTCTTACCTCTTAATGATGGTTGCCCTAGGAATATATTTTAGTGCACTTTTTATAGACTTTCAGAGGCTACCTTACTACGTTCAAGGAATACTTATGGTAATACCATTTACACAGGCAGCGCTTGCCCTGCAGAACTTTGTTCTTGGACAATATGTACTTATGGCAACAAACCTAGTTATAATGGTAGGATTTATATTACTAGGAATTTTCATTTCGATTAAATCGTTTAACACAGAAAGGCTGATCCTGAGTAAATAAAAACTAAGGTCTTGCCTTCCTAGGCTTTATTATTTCTTTTGGAGCCTTCTCAAAAGGCTCTAAGTACTTTCTCAAAACCTTCGGCACCACAACGGAGCCGTCTGGAAGCTGATAGTTCTCCATTATAGCAGTTATAACCCTTGTAGAGGCTATACCGGTGCTGTTCAGCGTATGCACATAATCCCTTACCATGCCTTTTCTTCTGATTAGTCTTATGTTTAGCCTATATGCCTGCCAATCGGTGCAATTGCTTGCACTCACCATTTCTCTAAACTTTCCTTGGGATGGCATCCAGACCTCAAGGTCATACTTCTTCGTTGCACATGCACCTAGGTCACCTGAGGCTATGTTAACTATCCTATAAGGTAGCCCTAGTTCCCTAAAGATCTCTTCAGCATTGCCTATTATTTCCTCATGGTACTTTTTACTCTCTTCTGGTAGTGAAAAGACAAACTGCTCAACCTTATGGAACTGATGTACCCTAAATATTCCTTTAAGATCCCTATTTCCAGCCCCTGCTTCTTTCCTAAAAGCTGGACTGAAGCCCACGTATTTTTTTGGTAGCTCGTCATCATATATCTCTTCGTTATAGTATAGCGCTGCTATTGGGTGCTCAGCTGTTGCAATCATATAAAGATCTTCTCCTTCTATTTTATATATGGCATCCTTAAATGTCTCTAGGTCTATTACAGAGTTTATTACTCCATACCTCAGCATATATGGCGGTAAAACAAGGCTATAGCCTTTAGATGTAAGCCTATCGATAGCAAACAGGAGAAGAGAAAAGTCAAGCCAGACTATATCATCAAATAAATAATAAAACCTTGAAGAAGAAACTTCACCTGCCTTTAACGTGTCTGCTAGCTTCAATACATTCTCTAACATATCAGCATGACCTACTGGTTTGAAATCTATGACCTCATAGTTGGGAGTAAAGCCATATTTTTCAGTTTGCTCCTCGAAGGAAGTAACGTAACCCCTATAGACCTTTGGCTTTCCCCAAAATCTAATAGGAATTGATGCATCTTCATCACCAACAGGCACATCGTCCTCTACAATATTTGGTAAGCTCCTGAGCGTCTTCATTCTCTCTTCTTCAATTGCCCTCAGCTCTCTTTCGGCTTCCTCTAACTTATTCTTTAGGCTTCTAGCCTCTTCTATAAGCTTCTTCTTCTCCTCTCCTCTTGCTTTTGTGATCTTAGAGCTAACGACATTATGGCGATGCCTAAGCTCATTAATTTTAGTTAGTATTGCCCTCCACTTACTATCTAGGGCTACAGCACTATCGACTATAGAAGGTTCTAGTTGCCTCTTCTTTATATGCTCCTTTAAGACCTCAGGCTCATTCCTCACCAATTCCAGTATAGACCAGGGCATCTTCACTCCCCTTTTTTGCTCTTTATAAGATTTTTAAACGCTTAATAAAATGAGGTTTTCCACTACCCAGTCCATTTATAGATAAACACAACAACGCTGTAGAAGTCTACAGACTTTCCAAGGTTAATGTTAGCTGGATTTGATATGAAGATAGCAACTGGTACGAAGTGCTTTAAAGGAAATGGGTTTATAATTTCTGGAGTTAAACCTGTATTGGAAGCGTATGCAATCCCTGCTGGTTCAAATGAAGTAGCATTTTTTAGAAAGAGCGCATTTTTGCCAAATACACCATATTGCTTGAGGTCTTTAATACCATTGAGCATCATACTATAAAGGAGCGTGTTTAACACAACAGTAACGTTCTTCCTTGGAGATCCTATGAGACCTGGAAATTGTATAAACGTATCTCCTTGGTAAGTTGTTTCTGAAGAATAGTTAGTAAATAAGGGAGTCGGAGTATACGGGTTGATTCTATAGGCAATTCTTAGCATCTGGAAGGATTTGGCCATGTCTCCCATACCATAGGTTATTGCATAAAGGCCCTGGCTCTGGCTTATAGGAACTATGTTTGGGTATGGGAACATAATCACGCTCCTTGTTGAATTATTATATTCTCCAACAAATACCTCATATGTTAGTAAATAGGTATTATTTGGTTTTGCATGAAAATATTTCAAGAGGGCAGAGGAAGCGTTTGGGTTTCCAGTCAATATCCTCGCCAATATTTGTATCTGCGTCCCATTTAGTGTGGCCCCATCAGCAACCGTTGTTCTGTTTGAAATTACACCAATCCAATATCCATAGTCCCACCAGCTTACTACAAGGGCGTTATTGCTAGTATTGTGTTTTAAATAATTTAAAGCCAAGAGCCAGGCGTTGTTCAGAGGAACTAGCGCCTTTGGGCCTGAGGGAGTCTGGAAGCTCAAGGGTTGCATCCACCCAGTCTTTATGGCAGGTGGCATATAATGCATTGAGGTATAATCTTGGAATGCATAGTAAACACCAAAGCCAGCAACTATACCAAAGAGTAGAAGACCCAAAACCAGGGCTGCGGGTTCTACTTCCTCCTTTTTCCTAGTTCTAATCTCTTTCACCTTTTGTTCCTTCTTGATACCAAATAGTAAGCCTATGGTAATTCCCGCCGCTATGTCAAAGAAGTAGTTTGACGTTGCTATAAAGTACGATTCATTAGTGGTTCCATAAAGGAATATGAAGGCTGCTATGAAAAATACAACTATTAGCGTTTCGCCTAAACTCCTTTCCTTATTCCTTATTAAATGATATGACAATATGATTAACCCTATTATAGTAACTATAATAGCTGGCCCAAACGACTGGAATATTGTAGAAAGAGAGCTCTTAGCATATTCTGCTACCGTTAGCGAAACGACGCTAGTCCCCGACGGTAACACACCTAGGGCTAGAAGAACCCTGGAAGGAAAAGTTATTATATTTGAATATATTGCTACCCCGACTAATGCTACCCCAGCAATTATTACCCATGCTTGTACCTTGTTGTCATATTTTCTAGTTAATCCTATTTTGTCTAGCGGTATCTTGTCCATATATACCTCTATTGCATAGACTGCCAAGAGGATTGGTATCGCTAGACCTATATCCCTTGTAAAGTAATGTATGCCTACATCGGGCGAAGAGATTACAGAAGTTGCAAAGCCTAGGGAGAGCAAGAGAAGCTTCAAAAACCTATCCCTTGTCGGCTTTGCCATTAATGGATCTATCAGCAATAGGAGAGAAATTATCAGGGTTATGAAGCTATACCCTCCCCACATCCAAGATACGAAGCCAGCAAACAAGCCCCCTACATACATGTAAATTAAAGACCTTACCTTCTTGAGTGACTTGAATCCAAGGACCATGAACAAGAATCCAAGCGTAAAGAATGCAAGGCCAGCATTTGTTTTTCCAGGATAGTCTGCAAAGGCCTTGAATAAAAATGCCCCAGGATAGAAAGCAAAAGCTATGGATGAGGCTATTCCGGCCAACCTTGAGTTTGTAAGTTTCCAGACCATAAAGAACATTACAATAGTGTCTAATCCTGCAAGGAACACCGGCTGTAGGGCAAGGGTCTGAATAACGCTAAGCCCAAACCTCCCTGTAATGTATTTCGTTACAAGCGCTATCAGCATTGCACCACCTACGTATTCTGTCTTCAGGAAATTCCTTCCCCATGGATACCAGAACATCTTCACATCTTTAAGCGGGGCTAGGTTAAAGACTCCATGATGATAAAAGTAATTGGAAAGCCAGTAAAGTATCCAAGGGTCATTACCATTAACCATATTGGTACCATACAATATGCCTGGTATTAACCTCAGGTATACTGTTATTATTGTAATTATGATAGCTATTCCAATCGCTATAATTGTGCCAATCCTGCCGTTAAGCCCCTCTATAAGGTCAGCCTTGAAAGTTGCTTGTAGGTGGCCTCTACTTTTTTTATGTTTGCTCAAACTTTCCCCCCACAGTCCTTGTGTGTATTAATAATCCTATTTAGACTTAAATAGTTTAATGGCATTATATGATTGTCAAACTTCAGATCATAAATGAGGGGTCTAAATTTGAAAGGCCTGGTTGCCTGTTGCTATTAAATATATTAAAACCTTCGTCAACAATATATTAATTTGTCAATTAGGTGGTATCAATGAAAACATTGATAGCCTTGGGAGGTAATGCCATACAAAGGAAAGGTGAGGAGGGTAGCGTTGAAAATCAATGGAGAAACGTAAGAAAGGCGGTGAGCATAATATCGGAAGCTATTAAAAATGACAGCCTTGTTGTCACGCACGGCAACGGCCCCCAGGTAGGCTATATAACTGCTGCCCTACACGAAGCGAACCTCGGAAATATTATAACGTTAGATATCGCTGACGCTATGACCCAAGGCTGGATTGGATATATGCTACAGCACTGCTTCCATTCCCTGAATAAAAATGCTATAACAATCCCGACAAGGGTCGTCGTGCTAAAAAACGACCCTGCTTTTTTAAGGCCAACAAAGTTTGTAGGAAAATATTACTCAAAGGAAGAAGCCGAGGTGCTATCAAAGACTTTTGGATGGGTATTTAAGCAGGATCCCAGAGGTGGGTATAGGAGAGTCGTTCCAAGCCCTATGCCCATAGATATATTGGAGATTGATGTTATAAAAAAGCTGTTAGAAGAAAAATACATAGTAATAGCCGTAGGAGGAGGTGGGATACCAGTTATAAAGGAAAATGGAAAATACTCACCAGTAGAGGCAGTTATAGATAAGGACCTAGCAAGCTCTTTGCTAGCTAGGAAAATAAATGCCGATAGGTTTATAATATTGACAGATGTAAATGGGGTTGCACTAAATTATGGAAAAGAAAACGAAGAGTGGATAGAGAAGATAAGGGTTAAAGAGCTCAGAGAACTCTACGATAAAAAAATGTTTCCTGAAGGATCCATGGGCCCAAAGGTACTCTCTGCAATAAAGTTTGTGGAATCTACAGGAAAATATGCAGTAATTGGAAACCTAGACGATGCTGTAAATGTAATAGAAGGGAATTCTGGGACTATGGTTATCCCTTAATAAGAGCTATGCAGCCACCATTTTCTCGGCCTCAAACTTTTTATCTCAACATTAAAGTAAGCTAACTTACCCAAGCCAAAAAGCTATAGTATTACAAGCTCAGCTACAAACCAAGCTGTTCTTTAAGCTGACTAACTCCTGGTCCCAGAAAGGTGCTTTAAGCCAAGCCTCCTATATGGGCAATCCATCCATAAGTTCTCGCACTTGCTCACCTTGCTCCTAGTTATGAATGAGTCAAGAATCTTACACTTAGCAAAATAGCTTCCATTCCTCTCGATAACCTCGAAGAATTCGCACCCAGACTTCGGTTTGTAGCTGAGAGAGTAGATCTCTGGAAATACGATCTTTTCTTGAAAGCCTTTAGACAACCTTTCACCCGTGCTAGATAGACCATAAGCCTTTAAAAGGCATATGACTACTCCAAATATTTAGTAAGATCCTTTCTAGCCCTTAAAAGCGATAGGGAACCAATTATGGCCTCTGCGTCAGCCCTCATCCAACCCCTTATAAACAGCAATACCTCATCTAAAGTATGTGCCTTCGCTACAGCACCTTTAATAAAGGAGTTTCTCATAGTTTCCCTTATGTGCCAGTTGCCAACTGGTGCATAATACGATGGTAGGATTTCCCTTAGTATAATAGCATTTGCCCTTCTCCTTTTCCTATAGAGAAACTCCAAGAGGGAGATTCTAGCTGCAGAAAAACCTCCATCCATAGAACTGACCCTTCCCAGGGGATCCTCCCTTATTATATTAATAACTGGCTTTTTAGCATTCATCGTCCAAACCGTTGATGGATGCCAAACCTCTGCCCATTCCACATATCCCTCCCCGGGCATTAAAATAGTTAAGAACCTATTGCCCAAGTATTCACCCTCATAAAGCTCATATTCACTTACCTCATTATAGTCCCTTATCGTGCCCCTAAGCTTTCTTGATATTATATCATCTATAGCAGTTATTGACCATCTTGTTGGAACCATCCTCCTCTGCTTTATTTTGCCCAAAAAACCTAGGCTAAACATGTTTTGTATCATATACACGTCGATACCAGCCGAGTATAGCTTCCACACAGCGGATTCCGCTTTAAGGTCATCCCATATTACCTTTTCCATGGCTGAACTCAGCTTTGGGTTA
>WAJZ01000020.1 GCA_015523575.1 Candidatus Hestiella acidicharens
GGGATGGAACAAATGAAGTTCAGAAAATGGTAGTAATTAAATCCTTGCTTGGAAAAATAAGGCCTGCAAAAATATAAAGATAGTAGAAAAGAAATGTTATAATATAGCAAATAATAATTTTTCGCTAACCCTAAACACCATTCATGATAGAAATTAATAAATTTCTTTGGTCAATACAGAACCCTAAAGGAACCAAATTGTCTTAAAACTAAGCTATCCTCTAGGAACAAAAGGCAACCACGACTTTGCTCAAAACCTCCAAGAGCAGCATATCTAATGATAGAAGAATAGCAGTGTACTGGAAGAACCCTGCACTTTAGCATCTGGGAGAGGTCACACCATAATATTATTAGCATAATGCCATGATAAAAGCTAGATGCTACAAAAACTTTAAACATATCTTAGAAGCTAACGGACCCGGGGGGATTCGAACCCCCGACCCTCAGCTCCGGAAGCTGACGCTCTCTCCTGGCTGAGCTACGGGTCCTTGCTCAATTACTTTATGTTTTTGACCAACTTATATATAAAACCCTTCTCTATAATACATATCGTGCCTTCTTGACCAGAAAAGCACCTAGATTCTCCCAGGTAAAAGGCAATTGATACGAGGGCAGAAATTAGTGAATCCTTTTCATGACTACTCACTTTCCTATTCAAAATAATACCAACATCTCTAAGCAACTCCTCGAATGACAAACCTAAATACTTTATGCAGCTTGTTGGATGCGTTTCTATAACCTTTATGCCATTCTTTCTGAGAGCCTCCGCAATCCTTAAGCCCCTTCTTGAAAGTTCTTTCATGCTTTTAAGAGAAAGTGGAAGAAACCTAAAGCCACTTTTCATCATAATCCTCTCTACATCCCTAAAACCGGCGTCTTTTGTATATAAAGGGGCGTCTATAGACGCAATTGCAGGCGAAAATTGCGTTATTACCTTTAAGATCTCTCCATCCTTATAGAGCTCTCCCAAGTATAAAACTTCCAGCCCACTATTTATAATAGCAACCCCAGAGGGGTGACCCTCACTTGCTGCCAGGTCTATACCTGAAAATATCATGTATTATTCCTTCCTTGCTTGTCTATCTTTGATCTATTTTCCCTAAGCGTCCTAATCCTCTCTATTAAGTCAATGATCCTTAATAAATCCTCCACCTCATCTGTTTCGTCTTTTAGCATCTTTTCCCTGAGCTTGGTAGACACATAATATTCCACCCCTTTTAATGCTTCATCTATCTCTACTTCCTTTGCCTCCTCCTCGCTTGCAACTAGATAAACCCTACCGTGAACTGCACAAATGATCTCCCCCTTCTTCGTCTTAAACAAGGGCAGACCACATACAGGGCACGTCTGTTCTAGCATTGAAGCTCCCTGAGATAACAGTAATGCCATCTTCTTCACTACTTCGGGGTCATCCCTTAAGTCGCGTTTACTTGCCACAACTTTTCCCCTTTACTGATATAAGGGGAGAATTTAAAACGATAAAGGTGTTCGTACCACTAAATTTGCATTTTAATTCCACTATAAAGGAGTCTACGTTCTTTATATAACTAGGATTGACGAAACCTAAACATGAAATTAAATACCCTTGGTAGGAAAAAAATTAAGTAGTGTCTGAAATGCAATCGCTTAGGCTCCCTCCTAGGATTAAAGTGTTAGAGGCCTCAGGCTCAATAGCTGATGAGAGGATAAAAATTGAAAGAGCTTCCGAGAATGAAATATTGGCTACAGTTATTAGTAGCGAAGGGGATAAAAAATATAAGGTAGTTATAAAGAGGGATGGAGAAACCTATAAGGCATATAGCAATGATAATGGCACAAAACTAAGGGGGTATATAGGCTATCCAATAATAGCAGTCCTTATGGTATCAAATATCTTACCTAGGGACAGAAATGTTGAGGAGGCATTAAAAGGAGTAGAGTGGAGAAAGCTAAATGAAAAATATAAGAAATATGCAATGGTAGAAAATATAGTATTAAGGTCTGCAGAGAAAAAACTACCAAGATCCTACATATTAGATTTTAGGAAAAACATATTGAAAGAATTAGAAAAAATAAGAATGGAATACGATGAAAGCTTGGGAGAAGAACCTAAACTATGATACAAAACAAAGATGCCTCTGAAAGGCTACTAAGAGAAATTGTTATTCCTAGGATTTCTTAAAGGAGTTGGCTTTCTCTCAGCCCTAAAGAACTAAGGCTTCTAATATGAGAACTTCAATTGTGATAGACAGCATGTGACCAAGTGAAACAATTACTATAACATTAAATACTAAGAATTTTATTCAACCACCTTGATTAATTAACTCCTAACCATTTTTAATTATAGCAACACTAGGGTCGTGTTGCAAGCTTCCATTAATCCTGCATTATTAGGAAAGCCTATTGTTGGTTTTTAAGGAAGCTACAAAGAAGTATCATAAGCTTGCTAATCAGCAAAACATAATCATACCTACCTTTTGGCAAGACGCCTTTTTTCTGTAGATTGGAGACTTCAGCTACAAATTCTTCTAAAGATGCTCCATAGTTCCTTGCAGCCTCTTCCATATTTTCCGACAGCGCTATATGAGATAAGATCCTTAAGTCCCCTTCACTTAGCGTATTACATTTTGACAAAAACCTAAGGGCATCATTAAAGAAATCTATTAAGGCGCTCTTAAACGTTACATATAATTCATCAAGATTAGTCAATACTTGATCAGAAAGGGAAATTATATCTACGTTCAATTCCTTGGCTAATTCTGCAGCCCTCTCATCAGCTAAACCTCTAGAGACTATTATTGGGATCATTTTCAATACCTTAGAATTGACATAAACTTGCCTAATAGATGATACATCTGCAGGGCCTGCCTTTACCTCGACAGCATATAATTTTCCATCTTTCTCAGCAACGATGTCTACATCAGAAACTTCTACACCATTTATTATTACCTTTTTGTGAAATTCGCTCACTTTATATCCAAGAACTTCCAATAACTCCTTTGCTATGCTTTCGCTACTTTTCATAGCAACCTTACCACTAACCGTTCTCTTCACACCTCTATATAGCAAATTAGCAATGCTGTAGAAAGTTTAATAATCTTCCATAGGTTATAATTTTTGGGAGACAAGTTGAGCGCACCGCTTAGAAGGATTGTGTTGGACGTGATGAAGCCCATAAAGGGTCCTTCTATTATTGATGTTGCAAAAAACATAGCCTCCATAAATGGGGTTGAAGGTGTTAATATAACTGTTGAAGAAATGGATGTAGAAACTGCTGGCCTTAATATAACTGTTGAAGGTAATGACATACCATTTGAAAAGGTAGAGGATATGCTTGAAACCCTTGGATGCGTTATCCATAGCATAGACCAAGTTATAACTGGGAAAAGGATGGTAGAAGAAAAAAGCATCAAGGAATAGGTGCGAAGAGCATTGATAAATACCGTCAGAGAGTGTCAAGCGTTTCTAAAAAGGCTATATTTAAAATCCAGAATAATAGATAAAAAACTCCTTCTTTTTGACCATAGAAAAATGGTTAATGAGCCAAAGGGTTTATCTCTGGTTGTCAAAAGTATCCATGAACCGAGCATTGATGAGATTCCCATATACAATACAATTATTGATGCATTCAGCTTCGATGAGATCTATGAATACGAAAGGATCCCAGAGCCTCCAATTAGTGATAGAACAGAACACCTAGCAGAGTTTATATCAGAAAACTATTACAAGGGGAAAGGTGTTATAGCAATACTGCCAAGTATGTTGGCCATTGGAATTACCTCAAGGCTTAAAGATGAGGTGATTGAAGAACTAGAGAATGGACTGATAGCAGAGGTAGAGATAACTGCAGAAAACATCCTTTACCTCCCAGACAAAAACTACATAGGTGATACAGGTTTCGAGATAGTGGCAAAGAGCAACAGTGAAAGTAGCTACGAAAGGGCTGAATGGATCAAGGAAGAAGCAAAGAAACAAGATATAAAAGTTAGTGCAGTAAAGTTCCTCTCCGATAACAAATCTATTATGGATTATGTTGCTTCTGGCGGAATAAAGGGTTATCTGAGGAGAGTTCCAGTCACTAAGATAGCAATGATGATAGTTGCTACAGCTATTTGCCTAGGATTAGATGGTATAAACAATGTAACTAGGAGGGAAACTAATAAGCATTCGGTTTACGGTATAGGAATAAATGATTCTATAGCTGAGAGACTGAAAACAGCATTAAAGGAGAGCAAAATTAAGAGTGGCGCTCTAATAAGCATATCAAGTAAAATAGAGCCATTCTTTGATAGAGGGTTGATGGAATCCATGAGTGAGTTTTTAAGAAGATTTGGTTACATATAAAAGCTACTTGATCATCAATTCCTTGTATTTTTCCAAGAATGTTGTGCTTTCTTTTACATCTGAGAAAAGCTTTGATGCATTTTCTACGTCGCTCTCATCAACCTTGATAGAGTTCCTACGCATTGAAAAGATTTTAGCAGGGTCAAGCAGTTGCAATGCATACCTTAAGCTCCTTTCTAAGCCTATTTTTGTTAGAAGATTCAAGGCCCCTTCCGTTAGAGGGACGTCGAGTTCGTCAGACCTTATTTTTATTATGTTCATTATCTCATCTTGGTTATAAGGCTTTGTAAGTATGATAAGCAAC
>WAJZ01000021.1 GCA_015523575.1 Candidatus Hestiella acidicharens
GGATAAGGGGTGCCTGCGGTTCTTAGCAGAAACTAGGAACCGCAGGTCGCAGTAACAAGGGGGACCTGACTGTTTAACAAAAACATAGCTCCCCGCTAGCCCGAAAGGGTTTGTACGGGGGGTGAATCCTGGCCACTGGTGGTAGGTGAACCTCGGGTACAACCGAGCGAAGCCCCACTGAAGGCCGGGGGTAACCCTGACCCTCTTAATGGGAGCGTCTTGCCCATACCACAAGACCTCCCAAGAGAAAGGTAGCCAAATGCCTTGTCGGGTAAGTTCCGACGCGCATGAACGGATCAACGAGGTCCCCACTGTCCCGGCCTAGGGCCCCGCGAACACGCTGAGCGGGTCCACAGTCCCGCAACCTCCTGCAGGGCGAGAAGACCCCGTGGAGCTTTACCGCAGCCTGTCGTTGACCCTTGGATGAGATTGCGTAGCGTAGGTGGGAGCTGATGAGCTATTCCCTTCGGGGGATAGTGAGGCAACAATGAAACACCACCCAATCCCATTCGGGGGCCTAACCTGGAAACAGGGACAGCGATAGGTGGGCGGTTCGGCTGGGGCGGCACGCCTGCGAAAAGGTAACAAAGGCGCCCAAAGGTCGGCTCAGGCGGGTCAGAAACCCGCCGTAGAGTGCAAGGGCAAAAGCCGGCCTGACTGGATCCTTGACAGCAAGGGATCCAGACGGGAAACCGTGGCCTAGCGCACGCTCGTGCCCCTCTTGGTGAGGGCCGGGCACGACGGAAAAGTTACCCCGGGGATAACAGAGTCGTCGCGGGCGAGAGCTCATATCGACCCCGCGGTTTGCTTCATCGATGTCGGCTTTTCCCATCCTGGGAGTGCAGCAGCTCCCAAGGGTGGGGCTGCCCGCCCATTAAAGGGGAACGTGAGCTGGGTTCAGACCGTCGTGAGACAGGTCGGTCTCTACCCGCAGGAGGTGTCGGCCGTCTGAGGGGGAGGTACCCCTAGTACGAGAGGAACGGGGTGCCGCGGCCTCTAGTCTACCGGTTGTCCTGGCGGGCATTGCCGGGCAGCCACGCCGTAAGGGATTACCGCTGAAAGCATCTAAGCGGGAAACCTACCCCGAAAAGAGACGGCCATCCGCCTCCCAGCGAAAGCTGGGGGACGGCGAGGGCTCCCGTAGAAGACGGGTTTGATGGGGTGGGGGTGTAAGCTACGAGGGCGAAAGCCCGAGTAGTTCAGCCCGCCACTCCCAACAGCCCGAGGCTGCAGGTCAACCTTGGGCTGGTGCTAGTTGGCTCCTGGATGGGTTGGATGCGGAGGACAAATTCCAGCTAGCCCTTTACAGGGTGGCGCTCATAGCTTCTAATTTTCTCCTTATTTCCTTATAGCTTTTGCTCGAGAAGTTTTAACTGGGATAGGAGTTGAAGTTTGAAGAAAGGCTACGTTTGCTGAACCTTGATTCAAGGCTAAGACGAACAAGGATCCTCCTATTGAGGGACTATAACTCCCTCCCAATGCCTGGAGGGGTTATGAGCGTTAGAAAGGGAGATGAAATAGAGGTTCCAAGGTGGGAGGCTGAGTTCTTGAAAGAAAGGGGGATAGCAGAGATCAAGGAAGAAGGCATAGATATAGATTACATAAACAACTACCACTTCAGGGAAAAAAGAAACAGCGCTCCAAATCAACTAACCTCTCTTCCTCAAGACTTCTACTTGAAAATCCGTAGCTTCATAAAGAAGCTAGATGAAGCCATATCTAAATCCCCTTCACACATGCTTATAAACGATAGGGAAGCAGCAGAAAAGAACTTCCTAGAGCTTTCAGATGTAAGGTTAATAAAAATAATAAGGCTTTCGCAAACAGACGGTGACGAGCTAAAAGATAGGATGACGCCGGAAGAGCTACTGCTCTACACTACAATGAAGGAAATCGTGAAGTCATGGAAAGAGTACGTGCAGTCTTTGATAAAGGGTGGAGGTGAAGCCCTTTGAGTGATCAAATACCACAAGAGCTGGACTACGGGGAGAAGTTTAAAGATTTCCTTAAGAACTTCAGAGATCAAACGGGGAGCTTCAAATACATTGAAAGGTTACACAGAATGATGAACACAGATATGACAAGCCTCATAATTGATTATCCAGACCTCTATAGATATGATACCGAGCTTGCTGAAAGGCTTATAGACAACCCTAAGGAGCTCCTGAGGGAATTTGGTGATGCAATAAAGGACTTGGTATCGAGTGAAGACCCTGAATATGCGGAGAAGAAAAAGTTCTATGCCAGAATATACGGGCTTTTCGAAACATTAAAAATAAGGGATATAAGAACAGGGCATGCGGGAAAGCTGATACAGGTAGAGGGGATAATCACAAGGATGCATCCTATAAGGAGCAAAATGGTAAAGGCTGCATTTATACATGAAAAGGAGGGATGCAACGCCCTCTTCTACTGGCCTGAAGGAGAAGACGATTATATAGAAGATAGGATAGAAAGACCCAACTACTGCCCGGTCTGTGGAGAGGCTGGCGGTAGGTTTACCCTAGCAAAGGATAAATCGCTATATGTAGACTGGCAGGAACTATCAATACAAGAAAAGCCAGAGGACGTTCCTGGGGGTCAGATGCCAAGGAGCATCTCTGTTCAGTTATTGGATGATATAGTAGATATAGCAAGGCCTGGGGACAGGGTTACAGTTGTAGGGGTTGTAAAGCTGCAACAGGCAAGCTCATCACCACTCAGCCCTCTCTATGAACTCTACATCGAGGCAAATAGTCTAAAGGTTTCTGAAAAGGTTCTGGAAGAAATAAGCATAACAAGGGAAGATGAAGAAAAGATTGTCGAGCTTTCAAAGGATCCCTGGATTGAGGAGAAGATAATATCTAGCATAGGAACAACTATATATGGTCATTGGGATCTAAAGGAGGCCATAAGCCTACAGCTCTTTGGTGGGGTTGCAAAACAGGCTTCCGATGGGACAAAGATCAGGGGAGACATACACGTGCTTTTTGTTGGCGACCCAGGTGTGGCTAAAAGCCAGTTATTGCAATCAGCTTCAAGGATAGCACCTAGGTCTGTGTTTACAAGCGGTAAGGGATCTACAGCTGCTGGTCTTACTGCAACTGTAGTAAAAGATTCTAGAACTGGTGAATATTACCTTGAGGCAGGAGCATTAGTTTTGGCTGATGGAGGCCTAGCAGTTATAGATGAATTTGACAAGATGAGGGCAGAGGACAGGGTCTCAATACATGAAGCGATGGAACAGCAAACGATAAGCATTTCAAAGGCAGGAATCGTCGCTAGGCTAAACGCAAGGGCAAGCGTATTGGCGGCAGGTAATCCAAAATGGGGTATGTATGATCCAACGAAGCCTTTTCCTGACAACGTAACCCTGCCGCCCACGATACTGTCTAGGTTTGACCTGATATTTGTAGTAAGGGACTATATGGGTAAAGAAAGGGATCAAAGGCTTGCTAGATACATACTTGATGTACACAGCGACTATGATAAGTTCGCACCAGAAATAGATCCCCAACTTCTAAAGAAATACATTATATATGCAAAGAGGTATGTAAGGCCAAAGCTTTCTGAAGGAGCAAAGAAGTTAATTGAGGACTTCTTCGTTACGCTGAGATCAAATGCACTAAACATGAGCGAAGCTCAAGAAGGTGGACAAGTTCCAGTCCCAATAACTGCGAGGCAGCTAGAAGCAATAGTAAGGCTTGCAGAGGCACACGCAAAGCTTTCATTAAGGAATGAGGTGAATGAA
Organism: Candidatus Hestiella acidicharens; assembly: GCA_015523575.1. Taxonomy (GTDB): domain Archaea; phylum Thermoproteota; class Thermoprotei_A; order Sulfolobales; family Acidilobaceae; genus Caldisphaera; species Caldisphaera acidicharens. The sequence goes on from WAJZ01000021.1 coordinate 3,731, forward strand.
GAAGACGCGGAAGAAGCTATTAGGTTAACGCTTTCTTTCCTAACTAGCGTTGGGCTTGACTTTAAATCAGAAAAAATCGATATAAGCATAATAACCACGGGTAGCAGCTTCCGTTCAAGGAAAACCATGATGTCTATAGTCGATTCAATAAAGAGGATGACGGAGGATAAGAGGTGCGTTAAAATAGATGACCTTATTGCAGAGTTAAAAGAAAAGTATAACGTAACGGAGCAAGAAATAATGGAAAGTGTGCAAAAACTGCACAGGGATGGCTATATTATAGAAATAACGCACAACTGCTATAGAGCAGCGTGAGCTGAGGATTATGAAGGAAGAGACAAAAAAGCTTATGTCACTAATCGGCTACAATTCCCTCTTCCCACCGCAAGAGCTTGCAATTAAAGCTGGCATCGAAAAAGGAGAAAATGTTTTAGTTGCGTCACCGACAGCTAGTGGAAAAACGTTTATAGCAATGGTTGCCATTCTAAACTCCCTAAAGAGGAGTGGAGGAAAGGCTGTTTATACTTCGCCCTTGAGGAGCGTTGCATATCAAAAATACAGGGAGTTCAAAATATTGGAAAAGTTCGGCTATAGTACAAGGCTTAGCATAGGCGACTTCCAAGAAGGCCCTCCAAAGGCGAAGGTGTGGGTAACTACATATGAAAGGCTTGATTCTATAATTAGGAATGATCCAGAGGCGCTATATGACATAGGAACGGTTGTGGTGGATGAGATACATTATGTGGATGACGAGAAAAGGGGACCCGTCGTTGAAACGCTAATATCAAAAATACTTCAAAATGAAAGGCTTCAAATAGTTGCGCTTAGCGCAACTATCCCTAATTCTGATGAGATAGCGAGGTGGCTTAATGCGAGGCTAGTTCACACCTCTTGGAGACCAGTTCCGCTTTATGAAGGTATATATAAAGATGGGCTGATAAGCTTTAACGATGGGAAGGAGGTGGAAGTAGATATTGTAGATGCAAATCCCAGCATAAACCTAGTTATAGATGCATCTAAAGGAGGAGGACAGGTCCTAGTATTTTCTCAGTCAAGAAGAAAAACAGTTTCGCTAGCAAAAAGGGCATCAAAATACTCAAAACTCTTAAAATATGATAAGGCATTAGCGAGCCAATATGCGAAAAAAGTTCTTAAAACAAGTGGACCAAAAAGCCTAAGAGAAGAAATAGCAGGATTAATGGCAAAAGGGGTTTCATATCACCACGCTGGTCTTTCTAATGAGCAAAGGAGTATAATAGAAGAGGCCTTTGCTAGAAACGCATTATCATCAATATTTGCAACCCCTACGCTTGCTGCCGGAGTAAACCTACCAGCGAGAAGGGTTGTAGTTGATGAATATTATAGGTTCGAGAGGGGTTTTAGAACCCCAATAAAGGTTTCTGAATATAAACAACTAGCAGGTAGGGCCGGAAGGCCTGGACTTGACCCTTATGGAGAGGCAATAATAGTTGCCTCAAAATCCGATGAAATAGAGGATTTAATGAATGAGTTTATTAATGGAAGTGTTGAAAGGGTGGAGAGCAGGCTCTCCGGCCTTAGGGGTTTCAGGCACTCGGTGCTGGGAGCGGTCTCTTCTAGGATAGCCAACACCAAGGAAAAATTGCTGGAACTACACAAGAGAACGCTATACTACCTACAAAGAGGAGAAACTACCATAGAGAGGCTTATTAAAACTTCATTAAGGCAACTAGAGGAATGGGGGTTAATAAATCATATAGATAATAAAATAGTGGCTACGAGGCTAGGCCACGTAGTATCTAGAACTTACCTAAACCCGGAAAGCATTCCAATAATCCAAGACATAGTAAAGAAGACAAAGAACCTCACAGAAAGCACGCTCCTCTACATGATTTCCTCAATGCCGGATATAAATCCCCTCATTGTAAGTAGGTCTGAAGAAGACAAAGTGCTAAATAGGGTGATAGAAGACTCGCCAGAGCTAATAGACGTCGTAGACTTTATGAATCCTGAAGAAGCTGGTATAATAAAGACGATGTATGTCCTTAAGGATTGGATTAATGAACTGCCAGAAGATAAAATAGCAGAGTCCTATAGGGTTGGACCTGGAGATGTAGCAAGCCTAATAGATACAGCTGCATGGATCGCTAGGTCCCTAGCAGAGATACTGCAAACTATGGATATTGGAGAGGGTGCGGAAGGCCTTAGGGTTTTGGAGAGGAGAATAAGGCATGGGGTAAAGGTAGAGCTCCTGCAACTTGTTTCAATCCCTGAAATAGGAAGGGTTAGGGCAAGGAGGTTGTACAACTCCGGGTATAAGTCGCTTTCTGACCTTTCCAAGGCCGAACCAAAAGATCTATTAAGAATAAAGGGAATAGGCCCTTATATTGCTATAAAAATTATGGAATACTTTGGAAGGGAAAAGGAAGCCAAGGAATTGAAAAAGAAATATGGTGAAGAAGAATCCTTGGCTATATAGGCTCAGAAGCGATTGGCATACCGTATTTGTCCATCATCTCCATTATGTCGGAAATGGCTTCTTTTTCAAACATTTCAGGGAATACTAGTCCTTTTTTGCCTATTTTCCCTTTAGCAAACTCCATCGTAGCGAATGCAAGAAAGCCACCAGTTGACCAAGACATGGCTGAGAAGTCATTCTTTGGGTTTACTATTCCAGTAAACCTTATGCCCCTGTCACCGTTGAATACCTCTACAACCAAAACAACTAAATCCTTCATACCTCTACTATGCTCTTCTATCAATTTAGCCAGAAACTCATCAGCATATGAAGAGAGAAACTCTTTATGGTCTAGCATTCCAATTCTCTTCAAGCCTTTCATAAACTCTACGTGGCCAGGCCACCTCAAGGTATATTCTACCAAAAAGTCTAGCCCTGGGTATGATGAGAGCAAAGACCTTAAGCCATCCGTAGGGAAGTATTCAAGCTCGCCAATACCTTTCACATAGATCTTCCCAACCTCTGAAGAAAGGGGGTCATATACTACTACTTTACCAGAATTGATCACCCTAGCTGGCCTTCTATATTCATCTATTAGATCCAGTGTGTTCCATGTAGATACTATGCCTAAGGGTGGATCAGGCCTATTAGAAATTCCCCCAACATAGATCCTCGCCCCAGTTATTCCATCGAGCAACTCCTTTCCATATGAAACAAGCATGTTGGAAAGGCCTGGAGCTAGGCCTGCATCTAAAACAACGGAAACGCCCTTGTCTAACGCTACCCTGCCTATTGGCTCAGGGCTTTCCGGGAAGAATGACACATCAACAACGTTGTGGCCTGAAGCCGCTATTGCCCCTATCGCGCTATATGCTATGCTGCCTGGCAAGGCGGTTACTATAAGCCCTATATCTGATAACGAGGATAGCTCCTCCTTGTTAAGTACGTTTACCTTCCTATAACTAACTCCGAGATCTAATGAAAGGCCCTTTAGCAACTCCTCATTCACATCAATGATAGTTACATCGTAGCCCTCCCTTTTAAGTATAAAGGAAGAAACCTTCCCGATATTTCCCATGCCAACAACTCCAATCCTTACCATCTTAGACACCAGGCTCTATCAGTTCCAACATTCATCAGATATCAGCTGACCCTCTTAACATATCATCGCCAGATATTTATTTTCTATTCTATGCTTATATATGCTTGTTGCTTGTAAAACTTCGCTCTTTAAGACGGAGATACGCAAGGGGTGGTGGGAGAGCGTTAAGCTTAAATAGTTTTGTCTATGACATAATAGAAAAAGAATGTACCGAGTTCAGAGAAATCACTTAAGGCTAAACAAGAATGAATATAAAACAGAATGAATATAAAACAGTTAGAAAACTATGCAGACTTTCTAAGAACTTGTATAACTACACGCTCTATGTTATTAAACAATACTATTTTCAAAACGGGAAATATTTGCCATATCCGAAAGCATATCATTTCGTAAAAGGTAACGAAAACTTCGTGCTTTTACCATCACAGGTAGCCCAGCAAACTATGATGGTAGTAGATAGAAGCATGAAGTCA
>WAJZ01000022.1 GCA_015523575.1 Candidatus Hestiella acidicharens
GTAAAAATGGATAATGGAAAGGAGCTTTTAGTTAGTAAAATAGCTAACGGGACCGTAATAGACCATATAAACGCCAGCAGATCCCTAATAGTTTTAAAAATACTCAACATAAGAGGAACTGAAGGATTCAGAATCGCTATAGTTATGAACGCACCTAGCACAAGGATGGGAAAAAAGGACATAGTAAAACTAGAAAACTACTACCCAAGGGATGAGGATGTACAAAAAATAAGCCTGATAGCCCAAGATGCAACAATAAACATAATAAAAGACTATAAGGTAATCAAGAAGTACAAGGTAAAGATACCGAAAAAGATCAAAGGGCTTCTGAGGTGCAACAACCCTACATGTATAACTAGGAAACCGGATGAACAAGTAACTAGCACCTTTACGCTAATAAATAGGGAAAAGATCATGTACCAATGTGACTATTGTGGTTCAATACTAACAGAAAATGATATTATTAAGGACCTAACTGGGGAAATGAAGTGATTTTATCAATTTGTGGCAACCTTTTTGATTATAGGGGTAGCATAGGGAAGGGATGCATAAACATAGGGGAAAGTGGCAAAATAGAAAGCGTAACAAAAATACCTAAGGCAAGGAAGGCAGAGGAGTTTGGTAATGGCTATATAATTGGCCCCGGGATAATTGACATTCACGTTCACTTGCGTGGCCTTGAACTTTCATATAAGGAAGACGAGGGGAGCGGAACCAAATCAGCGCTACAGTCTGGCATAACACTTGTAATCGACATGCCAAATACGAAACCAAGGCTAGATAGCGTAGATAATATTAAGAAAAAGCTCTCTTCGCTAAAGGAAATGTCTTACGTAGACTCGAGCGTTTTTTCTGCTATACCGCAAAAAGTAGAAGAGATTGATAAAATTTGCGATTTGCCAATAGCAGGTTTTAAGGTATATCCAGAAGACCTATCCTTAAGGGAAGAAGCCATAAGGTACGTTATAGAAAAGGGAAAGTTGATCATACTCCACCCGGAGCTTATTGAAGCAGAAAGGGTTTTCGATTATGAAAATGATGCTAGAGCGACGCTAAGGGGGTGCAACCTAGAATCTGCTTCCATCCCGATAATAAATAAAATAAGTGAACGTAGAAAGAGAATACATGTAACCCACGCCAGTTGCCCATCAACTGTTCTAGAGGCAAAGAGGCATGGCTTTACTGTAGATACCACTCCTCACCACCTCTTCTATGAGAGTAGCATGAGAGGTTGCCAATATAGGGTAAACCCGCCACTAAGGAACTATATTACAAAGGGCAACCTCTTCAAGCTACTAATCGAAGGAGCTGTAGATATGGTCTGTAGCGACCATGCGCCCCATTCCATAAAGGAAAAGGAGAACCCTATACTGTGTCCCCCAGGAATACCTTGGCTTGGGCTGTGGCCGTGGCTCTTCTTTAAGCTTGTTAAACTTGGTATAATTAGCATAGGGAACTTCTTCAACCTCCTATCTTTTACTCCAGCAAGAATACTTGGAATTAAGAACCTTGGCTATATCGGAGAAGGCGCAAGGGCGAACATAGTTGTGATAGATAGTAATGCAAGGTGGAGGTTCACAAAAACGTATAGCAAGGCACCCTATATAGGCCATTTTTTAGAAGAGCTCCACGGTTTTCCAGTAAAGGTTTACGTTGGGGGTATATTAGCATCAGAGTCCGGAGAAGTTATTGAAAGACCACCGGTTATAAACCCCTTTGAAGTCAAGGACTCATTAGAGAAGAGGGAGCCTAACAATGTTTAACCTAGAAACGAGCGTTGCCGGAATTAAGCTGAAGAACCCCATAACAAACGCAAGCGGCATACTTGCCAAGGACGTAGATTCAATAAAAGAGCTAATTAGCTCTGGTTTGGGTGCAGTCATAACAAAGTCAATTACTGTAGAGCCAAGGAAGCCCTATAACTTGCCAACTGCCGTACCCCTCGAATGCGGTATGCTGAACGCTGTAGGCCTTTCTAACCCGGGGTCTGAATCATTAAAGGAAACCCTTACCACCTTAAAGGAAGTTGGCATCCCTATTATCGTAAGCATAGCCGGTAAGGATGAAAAAGAGTTTGCACATGTCGCCCACGTAGCAGAGAAATATGGGGCTAGTGCTGTGGAGCTCAACCTAAGCTGCCCCCACGTCGAGAAGATGGGACTAGAAATATTAAATGATATTTCGTTGACGAGGAAAGTTGTGGAAGGCGTTACCTCTACTGTAAAAATACCGGTTATTGCAAAACTTGGAATAGTTGATGATATTGTAAGGCTTTCGGGTCTGGTATTGGAGTCCGGAGCAAAAGCCCTCTCATTAATAAACACAATAAGGGCAATGAAGATAGATGTCTATACAAAAAAACCTGTACTCAGCCATGCCATTGGTGGGCTCTCTGGGATGGCCATACATCCAATAGCAGTAAGGGTTGTCTATGAGGTCTACAAGGAATATAAAGTAAATATAATGGGTGTAGGGGGTGTTTACGATTGGGAAACTGCTATTGAGATGATACTAGCAGGGGCGAGGGCTGTACAAGTCGGTACCGCAATAATCAAAAGAGGCCTTGGAGTAATTAATGAGATTATAGATGGAATAATAAAGTACGGAGAAGAAACGGGCGCAAGGTCTATTGAAGAAATAGTTGGGGCTGCGCAAAAAGCTTGATTAAGGTCCTGTTCTTATCTTATTTTTCACAACAGAAGACCTCTGCAGGATGGTTATAGCTGCTAATATACATATAACAAGTACGATTACGTTGGAGATCAACTCTAACCCAAATATAGGAAATATGGATGCTAGGAAAAGCAACAATATCCTTTCACTCCTTTCCAACAAGCCTACCCCTTCCATCTTTATACCTAACAGCTCCCCCTTTGACCTAGCGTAGCTAACTATTTGGCTCAAGCCTAGGGCTATTAAGGCCAAATAAGGGTTCACCCCAAGTATTATAAGGGCTAGGAAGAAAAGGGTGTCTGAAACCCTATCCGTTAAGGAGTCAAGGTACTCGCCAAACCTGCTTTTCTTTCCAGTAGCCCTTGCTATCGCGCCGTCAACGATGTCCATAAACCCGGACAATATTATCATTATAGGAACAAGAAACCAAAGGTCAAAGAAGGCGAATACAGGAGATAGAAAAGCGAAGAGGAGTCCCAATGATGTTGCCCTGTTTGGAGTGAAGCCAACGCTAGAAAAAGCCTTTCCTACAGTTTTCGGTAGTCGCTCATTAATATATTCCCTCAATTTGCCAAGCAACCTTGTTCCTCCCTATGTATACCTACCAGCGTTTATACTCAATACGTGACCAGTTATTCCCCTTGACATCTTTGGTATAGCAAGGAAGTAAACTGCCTCTGCCACATCTTCCGGCTTGAGAATCATCTTCAGTGGGTGGAGGTCTATTATTGATTTTCTGCTCTTTTCATCCCTGAGCACGTCAGAAACCATGTCAGTCTCTACAAAGCTTGGTGCAACAGCATTCACCCTTATTCCATACCTTGCCAAGTCTGTTGCGAGCCTCTTAGTAAACCCTATTAATCCGGCCTTAGCTACAGAATAGGCTATACCTGCATACACGTTACCTGTTTGGCCAGCAATGCTTGCTATGTTTATTATTGAAGCCCAATTGCTTTTCTTAAGCATCTCCAAGAAGTATTTTGTAACTAGAAAGGGACCTGTTAGGTCAACTCCCAATGTTTTTAGCCATTCATCTAACGTTATTTCTTCTATCGATGCATAACTTATAACCCCTGCATTGTTGACCAATACATTAATATGGTCGACTAACTGCCCTACCTCCTTCCTTGCATTAATGATACTATCATTAGAAAGCAAGTTAATTTTTATAAAATACGCTTCCTTTGCACCAAGGCTCAGCGCTTCCTCTACGGCTTTTTTAGCCCCATCCTCATTTTTGTTGTATGAAATGATAATAGAAAAGCCTTGAGAAGCAAACTTCCTCATGACAGCCCTTCCTATACCTCTATCACCACCAGTAATGAAGGCTATTCCACTCATTCCTATCCCCTCCTCTAATCAAGATGAGTCAAAATGGCTACGCCTTCAACTCATACTCAGCACGGCCCTTCCTACGACCTTTCCATGCATTACATCATAGTAGGCTTGATTGATATCCTCGAATTTGTAGATCTTGTAGAATGGCCTCACCTTGCCCATTGAGATTATTCTTATCGCTTCTTCATACTCTTCCCTTGTATATGCAGCAGAGCCCGTTATATTTATCTCGTTCATTACGATAAACGCTGGCCTTGATAGAATTATATCCTTGCCATTAATGTTTCCTATAAGAACAAGCCTACCCCCCCTTCTAAGCGATAGCATGCTATCATTTATTGTTATTCCACCAACTATTTCAAACACGCCATCTACCTTTCCCTCGCTTTTATAAAATTCGAAAGACCTTACAGGGTAGGCGCCAAGGCCTTTCACTATCTCTTCCTTTTCATCCGATCTAACGTGGGCATAGACTTGGTATCCCTTATCAATAAGGTACTGAATGCCATGTATTCCCACTCCTCCGCTTGCCCCAGTAACCAAGACCTTAGAGCCTTTATCAAGGTCAGCTACCTTCAAAGCGTGTATAATAGTAGCTACGCCACACGTAGCTGCTGCGTACTTTTCAAGCCCTGAATCACTTAGCGGTATTAAATTCCACGTAGGAACAGAAATCTTTTCTGCATAGCCGCCTTGAGTCTGTTCCCCTATAATCGAATAGCAAAGCCCTTCGCTATGAGAACCTTTGCAAGAGTTCGATACCCTTGCGGGAAATACAGCAACGGGCTCTCCCTTATACAGGCCAAATATTTCATGCCCTAGGATCAGGGGGGTTTTCAAGTTTCTAAATCCTCCTTTCCATGCAACCAGGTCTCTACCACAGACACCTACCGCCTTTGTGTCTACCATTACTTCGCCTTCTTTCTCCTCCAGGTCTATGTACTCTATAGAGAAGGGTTTGTTGAATTCTCTAAGCACAGCTGCCTTTATCCTCATACCAAAACCCCATATAATGCTTTTGGGAAAAGTCTTAAAAAGTTAAAGGTTCGCACAAAATCCTCCCAACATATAACTGCTTGAGACCAAGGCAATTGCGAACTACTTGTAATGGTTTAAGAAAAGGTGTGTTATGTATTTCAGCATTTAAAGCTTATAATGCAAACTACATTTATTAACCAGCAAAAAGCGTAGAGCAAACATTGAAGCTTAGCCAAGCCCTTGTGGTTTAATAGGTCATATGGCATCCAATCCTTTTAGTTCCTTTAAGAGGTCATTATATGCTATAATCCTTGAAACGTTCCTCGTGCCTAATGGGCCTGGCCTTTTCATGAAGAACTTATTTACGCTAGAAATGGTACCCTTATATTCCCTGTCAAGGAGTGCCTTTGTTATGGGAATTATGGATGCCATCGTACCGGCTAGGTTTGATTTATCATTTATCCTACCAGTCACAACTATCTCATCCACGAAGCCACCAAAACCTACGTATTCAATGTGCATCGCTATAAACTTCCTATCCCCGAGGGGCTCCAGGAAACCTGTCGGCTTAATGTAGTGCGGAGCATCATAACCAAGTATATCGCTAACTATGCTTCCTTTCGTGTTTTCCTTCGATTTGTTTCTCTCTGCCTCAGTAAGGCTCAGGAAGTCCATGTTACCCCCTATGTTAAACTGGGCTATGGAAGAAACCTTCCTGTTCCTTTCTGCCATATGCTCTAGCATGTCAGCAGTAAGGGGAGTGGCTCCAGTAGCAGCATCATCGCCAAAGACAAGCGACCCTACTTTTTCAAAGTAAGAGACTGCTCCCGGCGAGTTCGCCACTAAGGGCGGGGTCAAATTTATAAACGAGACCCTATTGTGCAACCTGCTATATTCTGCCGATGCATAAGCATATGAAATTGAGGCACCCCCCTTGCACGTATCCCCAACGCTCAAGAATTCAGATTCATTACTTACCTGCACCTGTTTTTCCGTAGTGATTATATTTACAACAACGTCCGGCTTAAGCTTGTTTAATAGCGAAATAAATTCATTTATAGCAACGCCGGCATCACCAATTATATCATCAAGACCAGTTGCATCTACAGGTAAACCTTTCAGGCTATTACAATGAATACCCCTCAGCACCTCTATATCTTTTAATGACTTTGGTATGTTACTATCTCCCAACATCTTTGAGGAGAGGGAATACATGTCAAGTCCTACCTTTTTATTATCGACATCAAAGACTCCTACAACTTGTATATCCTCTGGCCTATAAGATTTGAACATACCAGCAAATGGAATGCCATAATTTTCAATTTCACCCATCTTTAGCTTTTCTATGCCAGCAACAAAATATGCTGCACCAGGACCTGCTCCTAGCAACACAGTTCTAATAGGCAATAGCCTCACCCGTCCAAATATATTATATTGGTATCTAGTATAAAACCTTTCACTTTTTGAAATATAAGCGCGGATTTCATTCCCAAGGTGTTACTTCGAAAGGGCCTCAGCTGCTGCTATCTCTGGAGTGAAGCTTATATATTGAACCATGCTCCCCCTTATAAGAATTTTGCCAACCTTGGCTATAATTAGCTTCCCATCCTTAACCTCTATTGAATCATCCAAAACCAAGTTCATTGTGGTATCCGTCATCTTTAGCACGCCAATAAATTCACTTCCATCCTTAAGCTTCACGTATACCTGTGTGTCCATGGCCTCTCTCAAATACTTCATTGGACTAATTGCTCTACTTTCACTAGGCAATCCTAACACCCTTTTCTACACGGTTTATTGAATGTAAATACACATATTTTAACCTTTTTCTTTAATAACAAAAAGCCTCAACTCCTAAGGTAGGATCAACCATTTCTAAACTGA
>WAJZ01000023.1 GCA_015523575.1 Candidatus Hestiella acidicharens
GGTAAGAGGGGGAAGTGCTTTGCATTAATCAGGCACCCAGAAAAATGCATCACCCTGCAGCTAAACTCTGAAGATTATAATAAAATAATTGTTGAAGTTGAAGATAAAGAAAAAGTTGCCAATGAAATCAAAAAGTATATTGTTTCTTAAAAGTTTATTATAGAGCAAATTACATATAGTCCCATACGCCTCTTCCTTTATAATTGTATACTATAGATTTTATCGCAGTTACCTGCTCTATGCTGTAGCCTATTCCTTCCCTCCCTATACCGGAGGCCTTCCTCCCACCAAAAGGATAGTAGTTTATCCCATGCCTGGGTATGTCATTTATATAAATAGCACCGACCTCTAAGTATCTAATAAGCTTCCTTATTTTCACTATATCTTCTCCAAATATGGAGGCATCAAGGCCATACTTCCTTCCGTTTGCTATTTCAATTGCCTTATTAAGGTCTTTAAAGCTTGTTATTATGGCAAGCGATGAAAAAATCTCCTTTTTATAAGCTTCTAGGTTCATGAGCTTTTCATGGTCCATGCATTCTATTACCGCTGGCGTTATGTATGTCTCATTTAACCTCTTGCCACCGTAGAGGAGCTTACAGCCGTTCTTTAGTGCATCGTTAACAGCTTCTTCCCATTCATCCGCGCTCTTTTTATCAATAAGAGGACCTATGTCTGTTCCTTCGACCCTAGGATCACCTATCTTAAACTTTGAGAGCTCTTTAACAATTTTGTTTTTCAGCTCTTCGTATATAGTCTCCTCACCTATCACTACCTTCACAGAGTCACACCTTTGCCCAGTGTAGCTGGCTATAGCCAAGGCTATCCTCTCCGATGCCCATTCAATATCTGCGTCCCCGAGAACTATTGCTGGGTCTCCTCCCCCTAGCTCCATTATGTATTGCTTTATTCCAGCTTCTTTCATTACTTCTATGCCGGTCTCTGAGCTACCAGTTAGATTAATAACCCCAATCCTTTCATTCGAAACCACTCTTTTCATCATGCTTCCAGGTATGGTTATTAATGAAATGCTTTCCTTGGGAAGGCCAGCATCTATAGCCACCTTCATAAACAGTATAGAGGGTATAGGGTCAGAGCTTGGAGGCTTTAATATTGCTGCATTTCCAGGCAAAATTGTGTAAACCAATTTGTTAACCGCATCAAAGAGAGGGTAGTTAAATGGTATGATTATTAATGAAACTCCGTATGGTTCTCTCCTTATTAATGCTTCTGTTTCAACGGCGTCTAAGCTCCAATCCCCTGGAATGAACTCGCCAATTATTTTCCTTAAGTCTAGGTGGGACTTTCTCAGCCTTTCTATCGCTGCTGAAACTTCTCCTTTTGCATTGTTTAGCGTTTTGCCAGAGTTTATAATTAGAGCGTTCTCTACGTCATGCCTAACGCCTTGTAATATGTCTGCCATTCTCTGAACTACGCTTAGCCTCTTATCCCCTGGCATGTCCCTTATCTTCCACCTGCCCTTATTATAAAGGTTTTCTATGGCTTGCGTTACCTCTTCAATTGATGGCCTGTAAATGTAGGCTATTAGGCTGTTGTCAATTGGTGAGTAGACCTTCGCTTTTTCCTCACTTTTCTTCCATTGGCCGTCTATAAAATACTTGAACGCAGGAATTCCATCTTCAATATCATATATCTCTTTAAAGGAACTGCTTCCAATTCTTAGCTCCACTTTGTCGCTAACTTTAAACAAGTAACCTCCCCCCTTCTTATAGGTAGAAAATGCTCTTATTATTCCTTTTTGTACATATAGCTAATATATTGGTATAAAACCACCTAGGGTAAAGATTTATTAATGTATCGCAATGAATTTTTCTATTGTTCATTAAAAGATAAAAGGAGCTATTAGTACAAAATTAGAATAGGATGATGCAATAATATAGCTGAATCTTGATGTATGGTGACGGCTCTGACCAATAACAACTATAAAAAGTCATCAAATCAGTATAATTATGGCATGCAAATTTAATGTTATGATACAATAGCGGGAATAATGCAAAGTAATACCAAGTAATATTAATCTTCCTTAACAACGTGAACTGCCCCATCCTTAAGGGCGGGGTTTCTCCCGTTCCATGCTGGTTTTTCACCAGCACTTCATTTGGGAGTTCGGGGGGTTCACAGCTCCCCCATCCCATACCTCTCATTAAGGTATGGGCTATGTTTATTGCGGCATTCAAATCCCGATTGTAAACCAAACCGCATTTAGGACATCTAAACTCTCTTCCATTAGCTTGGGCAACATGCCCACATCTATGGCATCTTTTTGAAGTGTTCTTAGGGTTTACATATACAACTGGGATACCCTCTAAATTGGCTTTGTATTTGACATACATCTGAAGTTTTCTAAAGCTCCAAGCGTGTAGCCTTCTATTGAGTTTTGCTGAGCCATTCATGCTATCCCTTATCCCATCAAGCTTTTCCATTACTATTATTGGTTTCTCAAACTGCTTAGCATAAGCAACGATTTCCTTAGCTATTGTGTGCAATTGCTGGTTCACAATTCTCTCCTCCTTATGACTATTTTTTAACTAAATCCAACCTCTTCTTCCTCTGTAAGTTCCTTCGGATGTGTGCATATTTTCCTCTGATTTCTCTTATCTTTACACCACTCCAGAACTTGCCCTTCATAGGTTTTGGGTACAGAAACAGAAACCTTTATTAGGGTTATTTGATATAAATTAGTATAGGTTAAGCTGATGTCAGAAGAAAAGCTACTGAAACCTAAAGAATTCTGCCAAATTGTTGGTATCAGCTACTCCACATTAAAGCAATGGGTTCGTGAAGGCAGAGTTAAGGTTTACCGTACTACTACTGGAAGGTGGAGGATACCATATAGTGAGGTAGAAAGGATATTAGGAAAGCGTGAAGTTAAAGAAACTAGAGCTATTATTTATGCTCGTGTAAGCTCTAATGACCAGAAAGGCGATTTAGAAAGACAAGTAGAATACTTAATGCAATATTGTTCTGCAAAAGGCTACAAACTTGTAGATACTCTAATCGATATAGCAAGTGGTCTTAACGCTAACCGTAGAGGCTTATTGAAGCTTTTCGATTACGTAATAAATAGAAAAGTAGATGTAATAATCGTTACATATAAGGATAGGCTTACAAGGTTTGGATTTGAGTATCTTGAATACTTCTTTAAGGAGCATGGCGTTATAATAGAGGCTGTATATGGCGAGGAACCTAAAGATTATCAAGAGCTAGTTGAAGACCTAATCGCTATAGTAACATCATTTGCTGGTAAGCTCTATGGTTTGAGAAGCCATAGGAAAAAGGAGTTCATGCATAGATTCAAAGAACTCCTAGAGGAGGTTGAGAAAGGTGATTAGAGTAACAAGAACTATTATAGTGAAAAGCGTCAAGCTTCCTAGGAAAGTGTTTAAGGTCTTTGTTGAGCTTGAAGGTATGTATCGCAACATGGTAGAGCAACTAGTAATGGATGCTGTTAAAAACAACGTTAAGAGCTTCATTAGGCTTAAAGCCTTTGAATATAAGGAAATGAGAAAACTTTATTCAAAATTACCTTCCCATTATGTCTATACAGCATGTCAAGACGCTTCTACTAGGGCTAAAAGCTTCCTTAAGCTAAAGAAGTTAAGCTTACCCAAAAGGAATTACCCAGAGGTAAAGAAAATTACTATATGGCTTGATGATGAATTATGGAAGCCTAATGGTTTAACGTTAATTAAAATAGCAACCCACAAGAGGTGGGTAGCAATAGAAATTGAGCCTCACAAGCAATACTGGAAATACGTTAATAGGGGGTGGAAGTTAAGGAGTGAAGCTAAAATAAAGTTAGATAAAAAGAACAGGCAACTCATAATTTACCTAACCTTTGCCAAAGAAGTTAAGGAACACAAGCCTGAAGGATACTTACCAGTTGATGTTAATGAAAACAACGTAACAATATTAACTGATGGCATTGCTTACCTCTTTGAAACAAATGTAGAAAAGATTGTCCTTGGATACTACTATAAACGAAAAGAAATACAAGAAAAATACGACAAAACCTACGGAAAGTTAAGGATTAAGAAAAAGGCTTTGAAAAAGCTTAAGGAAAAGAAGAAAAAAGCCGATATTAAATGGAAAATAGCTAACATCATTGTTAAAAAAGCTTATGAAAAGCACTATGCCATAGTCTTAGAAAATTTAGGTAAAAGGGTTGCAAATAAAATGATTGCAAGGATAAAGAATAAACAATTAAGGCATAGGATTTTTCAAGCTTCATTTAGAGGTATTCAGAAGGCAATAGAAGAGAAGGCTAAAGAATATGGCGTTTCAATAATATATGTTAACCCTAGAAATACCTCTAAGCTCTGCCCAATCCATAATGCTCCAATAACATATAATAAATCAAGGGTTGGAAAATGTAGTAAAGGAAAAGAACTTTGGCATAGGGATGTAGTTGCTTGCTGGAATTTTTTTAAGGCTTTGAGAGGTGATGGGAGCGATGCTCCAAGCCCCTCAAAGCTTAGATGTATCCCACGTGCCGTTTGGGA
>WAJZ01000024.1 GCA_015523575.1 Candidatus Hestiella acidicharens
CCAACAGGTAATGTGTTTAATGCAGGTACGTTCAACGCACATCCAATATCGATGGTTGCAGGGCTGGCTACATTGGAGGAGATGGAAAAAGAGAATTCTATAGCAAAGGCAGCAAAGGCTGCCAAATCAATAGAGGAGAGCCTAGCAGATATCGGTAGGAAGAGATTTATAATAAACAGGGTTGAAAGTATGATGCAAATATTTTTCACCATAAACGATGTAAGAAACGCTGATGATGCAAGAAAAGCCGACAAACGGAAGTATTCAGAGCTACACGAGTTGCTATTAGCAAAAGGAGTATTTATACCTCCAAGCCAATTTGAGACCATGTTTACTAGCTCTGCTCATTATGATGACGTTATAGAATATACTATTGAAAAAATAAAGGAAAGCTTAGCTGAGTTGTAATTTTCTAAAAAGAATTATTGGTGAATTTAATGAAAATTAGGGTAGCAACAAGGGGTAGTAAGCTGAGCCTAAAACAAACAGAGGCATTTAAAGACTACCTTGAGAGCTTCATAGGGCAATTCGAAATGGAGGTAAAGATAATAAAAACGGGTGGTGATTTAATTCAAGATAAACCGCTCTATGAAATAGGCAGAAAAGGGTTATTCGAAAAAGAAGTAAACATGGCAGTACTTAACGGAGAGGCTGATGTTGCTGTACACAGCATGAAGGATCTCCCTAGGGAAATGGATCCAAGGCTTGATATTGTTATGGTACTCCCCAGAGAAGTGCCAAATGATTCTATAGTATTTTCAAGGGGTGAGATAGAAGACATAGCAGAAATACCAAGGGGTTCCGTGGTGGGAACTTCTAGTGTGAGGAGGTCTTCATTCATCTTACATTATAATGATGGAGTTAAGATAAAGCCACTAAGGGGCAACTTAGATACGAGAATAGAGAAGCTAAACAACAAGGAATACGACTATATAATAGTAGCAGAAGCAGGGATTAGGAGGCTTGGGCTAAATCCTAGGAGGCTTGTTCTCCCATTAGATAAGTTTCCACCAGAACCGAACCAAGGTGTCATTGCAATAGTAGGGATAAAAGATGATCCGAAGATTAAGCAGCTTTATACCTTTTCTGATAGGAATACGTATTACACCTCTTTTGCCGAGAGGGAATTTCTAATGGAGGCACAGGCTGGGTGCCATTCTCCTATTGGCGCTGTTGCACAAGTCCAAGGAGAAAAATTGCTATTAATAGCAGGTATTGCATCTAGCGATGGAAGGGAAATGCATATATTCAGGTTTAAGGGTGAAAAGGGAGAATTTGCCAAAATAGGCAGGAGGGCAGGAGAGCTATTGTATAGTATATCCGAAAAGGTGCTGAGGTGATATGATAGGAAAGCTATACTTGGTTGGTGCAGGTCCAGGTGATCCTAAGCTCATAACAGTTAAGGGCGTAGAAGTATTAGAGAAGGCTGACGTTGTGATATATGATAGACTTGTTCCGGAAGAGCTCCTTGATTATGCTAAAAAAGAAAGTGAGCTGATCTATGCTGGAAAGGCCCCTGGTAGGCATTTCATGGAGCAAGAAGAGATAAATGAAAAAATCCTAGAGGAATGCAGAAAAGGAAAGGTTGTTGTTAGGCTAAAAGGTGGCGATCCATATTTTTTTGGAAGAGGGGAAGAAGAGTGCGAATTTGCAATATCCCATAATATCCCTTGTGAGGTAGTTCCTGGAATTCCCTCATTCATAGCGGCATCATCCTATAGTGGAATACCATTAACAAATAGGAGGCTTTCATCTAGCGTCTCTATCGTAACTGGTAGGGAAGCTAAAGAAAAGAAAAAACCAAGGGTGAGAATTGAGGAAATATCCTCAGCTTCAGACACACTTGTTATATTAATGGGAATATCAAATATCAAGGAAATTCTAAAAAGGGTATCTGACATTAGAGGGAGTGACGAACCCTGTGCCATAATAACAGATGCAACACTTCCAACGCAGAAGACTATTGTTGGAAGTATTGATAATGTTTTGAAGAGGGTTGATGAAGAAGAAATAAAAAACCCAGCTGTAATAATAATAGGGAAAACTGTTAGAATGAGGGAATACCTTTGGAAAAAGGCCTAGTTCTATATATGGGCCCAGAATACCCAAAACACATTGAAAGGTACCTTAGCATTATATGGATACCTATAATTTCTATTGAGCCTATAAACGGTTGTTCGAAGGATTTTTTGGCTCATTTAGAAACTTGCGATTGTATCGCATTTACAAGTCCAAGAGGACCAAGGATATTGGCAGAAGATGCGATGAGGCATGGGATAATAGAGTATATAAAAATGGAGGTAAGAGGGAAGAGGGTTGCTGTCGTAGGTAGCAGAACGTGGGAATCTTTTGAGAAACATTTTGATAAAACACCTGACATTATACCAAGGAAGTATCAGGGACTTGATTTAGCCCTTGAACTCATAAAGCAGAAATGTCAATGTGTGCTGTTGGCGAGATCCTTACAAGGCCTCAAGGATATAAATTATCAATTGAGAGAAAGTGGCATTACATATGTAGAGACTTGGTTGTATAGGGAGGAGGTAAAGGAGCAGAGCATAACAAAAATCAAGAAACTGTTAGAGGGAAACGATGTTAGATATGTAATCCTCTCATCCCCTATCATATCGAGAAACTTTTGCAAGCATTTTTCAAGCTACCTTAAAGACGTAAGGATTGTGGCCATAGGACCATCATCGCTGAATGCAGCAAAGGAAATTTGTAAAAACGAAAACATTATAGTTCCAAGGCAATATTCTCTAGAGAGGGTAGCTGAATTAATTAATGCTGAGGGGATATGAATGGCGCTCGTGTTCCACAAGTTAGTATCGGTTCAGGAGGCCCTTAATTTGTTAGAAAAGGAAGTTGGAACTCTCAAACCACTAGGGGTGGAAGAAGTTGAGATATTTTCTGCCGTAAACAAGGTTCTTGCAGAAAATATTATGGCTAGGGTAGATTATCCTCCATTTGACAGGTCAATTGTTGATGGATATGCCGTCAGGTCTATTGATATAGCTGGGGCAAACGAAATAGAACCAAAGGAATTGGAAGTGGTCGGTGAAGTAAAGATAGGCGAAAGACCGAGCGTTGAGGTAACAAAAGGAAAGGCAGTCAAGATTTCCACGGGAGCTATGATACCAAGGGGGGCAGACTCTGTGATTATGGAGGAGTACATAAGTAAAAGGGGAAACATAATAAAAGTATATAGGGCAACGAGTCCTGGAGAAAATATCTCTATGAGTGGAAGTGATATAGCTGTCGGTGATGTTATATTAAGAGAGGGCACTCTTATAACTCCAAGGGAATTAGCAGTTATATCAGGTCTTGGGTTCAATAAAGTAAAGGTCTATAGACCACCGAGCGTATCTGTATTTTCTACAGGAGTTGAGCTTGTAAGTCCGGGTGAAAGGCTAGAACATGGGAGAATTTATGATTCTAATGGTTATGTTATAACGTCAATGTTAAAAGAGTTAGGTGCTGAAGTTGAGTTTAAAGGTATATTACCTGATAATTATGAGGAGATGAAGGATTCTATAGGTGGAGAATTAAGCAAAAAAGACATTGTGATAACAACTGGAAGTACATCAGCGGGTTATGGTGACGTCATATATAAGGTGTTTGATGATATAGGAGCAAAGATAATAGTACATGGATTAAAATCAAGGCCGGGGAAGCCAACGGTAATAGCTGTAAAAGGGCGCAAGATACTTTTTGGCCTTCCAGGCTTTCCACTATCGGCTATGATGAATCTCTATAATATAGTAGTCCCAGTTATAGCAAAACTGATGGGAAAGGAAATAAATGAAAAACCCAGGGTTAAAGCTACTATACCTTTTAGATTTCCTGCAGGTAGGGGTTTTACAGAGCTAATTCCGGTTCAGCTTGTAAAGGGAGAAAGAGGCTATAGC
This sequence comes from Candidatus Hestiella acidicharens, assembly GCA_015523575.1. GTDB lineage: Archaea > Thermoproteota > Thermoprotei_A > Sulfolobales > Acidilobaceae > Caldisphaera > Caldisphaera acidicharens. The sequence continues at coordinate 3,909 of WAJZ01000024.1, forward strand.
GCCTATCCAATGCTTTCTGGTTCTGGTTCCATAGCTGGCATAAGCATTTCCGACGGCTACATAGTTGCTGAGGAGAAGAGGGAGTATTTTGATAAAGATGAGCAAGTTGATGTGCATTTGTTTTCTTCATCCATAAAACCCCCTGATTTAACAATAATTGGAAGTGATTGTCCCGGCATAGAAGTAGTTCTAAGGGTCGCGTCGATAAAAAATGCTAGAATAGTTAGTGTAGGTTCTACTGGTGGTTGGCTCTCAATAAAGAGGGGGGACGCTGATATAGCCGGTACCCACTTACTCGATGAGAGCACTGGACAATATAACATACACATGCCAAAAATAATGGGGATAGAGGACAAGGTATACATTGTTAGGGGGTACTCGAGGAGCATTGGGATACTTGTAGAAAAAGGAAATCCGAAAAATATAAATGGCATAGAAGATTTTTTGAGGGAAGATGTAGTAATTATAAATAGAAACAAAGGATCTGGGATTAGAACAACACTTGACATCTTACTAAAAAAGTATCTTGCAAATAAAGAACCCGAAAAAGTAATAAATGGTTATACCCATGAGGTTAAGACGGAATCAGCGGTAGCTGCCGCAGTTTCTCAGGGAAGGGCTGACGCCGGGGTTTCCTTAGAGGCTATGGCAAGGCTGTTTGACCTTGATTTTATACCT
>WAJZ01000025.1 GCA_015523575.1 Candidatus Hestiella acidicharens
GCAACGCCCTGATCGCCCTTGAAAATGAGATGAATAATATCTTCTCTAGGTTTGGTTTGGATTACTCTAGGATAGAAATAAGAGAAAATGATGAAGGAAACCTTGGCGTCTATGTCATCGATAGATCAGGTAACGAGAGACCTGTCTCTGTTTTAAGCGGGGGTGAACAAACGGTTATAGCCCTAACCTTCATAATAGCTTTAAATAAAATAATACAAGCAAAGATAGGTTTCTTAGCGCTAGATGAACCTACAGAAAGCCTGGACGAACAGAGGAGGAAGGTTCTAGTAGATGTGTTGGGCAGACTTACAGAAAGCTATGATAATTCCCCACCCCCAATAAACCAGCTGATATTGGTAACTCATCATGCAGACATAATTGACGCTATAGACCAAGTTTGCAATATAAGTAAAAAAGATGGCGTGTCGAAGGTTCAGTGTCAAGGTGATTGAAATGGATTCCAGCCTTATAAATGCGGCGCTTAACAATAGGGATATAATACTAAGCATAATTAGAAAGGCGCAGTATAGTACCAAGTGTAATGTAAGGTGGAGACAATTACCAGAAAAGTCAGATGACGAATTTGAATACTCTGCTGAAGATGGCGGGGATATGGTATCAGAGTTTGATACCTTTACCCTGTATATGGTGAAATCATATTCTAGCTTTTTTAATCCTTTAAGCCAGCCACACAAATATGCACTCGTCGGATTGCTTATACCTCCAAAATATGCCCTTTATAGGGTATCAACGTATAGGGAAGTGCTTGAGGCTAAGGCTTCTTTAGATGCTATTCCTCAAGATGGTCTTTTTCTCTTTGATGGTAGCATATTTCCGGTAGTTACTTGGTGGGCTCCAAGAACTTCAATAAAAGATGGTAAAAGGTTAAGTGAGCTTATAGAGGTATCACAAGAAAAAGTAGGGGATGTGGGCATAGAATATAATAAGCTGATGGATATGTCATTAGACCACCCCCAAGTACCAGTAATATTAATGGACATGGCTTTGAAGAGAGGCGAAATAGAGGGAAAAGAGGAGTGGTACCTTGCTTTAGAGATATTTGAAAAGCTATTCGTTTACAAAGAATTAATTAAAAAAATATGGAAAAGAGGATCTATACCGATATATATAACCAAGACGAGCAGGTCTACAAAGTTATGCGGGTTAAACCTACCAGATGTTCATATATTAAAAAGGCTAAGACCATTAAAACCTGGTTACGTGTTATGGGAGGATAGCCTAGGCATAGGGGTTTATGACAGGATAGGTGAGGGCGCCGAAACTATGTATCCAGAAACGGGTGGGATACGCGATTTCTACACGAAAAGGCTTGGAATATTAAAAATATATGCTAGGCTATCCCAAGGCGGTTCAATCTTGCAAATAGAGGCACTTTTTGATGCGAGCAAAGGAATACCTAACGCTGAGGAATTCTCAGAGGAGGTTTTGGCAAAAATTTTATCGATACCAATGCAAAGAGGCTATCCAACACCCCTAGTGTTAGCACATCATCATGCTGTAATAACTAGGAGGGATATGGAGTCTATAATTAAGGTTAGTGGTCTTGAGGGTGAAACAAGGGAGAGGGAAATGCTCGTGTACTTTTAGGGGGTGATTTTCTTTTGGAATGCGGAGATAGGTTTGTTGGCTACATAATAGGCGAGAGTAGTCCTAGGAGGAGCCTAATTATTTTTTCACATGATACTGGTATCAGGATTTCGGCTGGTATGTATTTAGCAGTAGAAACAGTTGATGGCTGTATTCTTGGAATCCTCGAGCATTTATCTTCAGGTAGCAGGCTCCTGCCAGATACAATAACGGATTCAGAATCCGTTGGTTCAGTTGTTATATCTCTAACAGAGGACGTTCTACTTAGGGAAAGCTATCTTAAGGGAACAGTTAGGTGGTTAAGCTATTTGAACAGCCTGAAAAAAGGTATTGTTGAATCTCCAAAAGTTCCACCAATGCCAGGTGCAAAGGTATATGCAGCTAAGAGGGAGGATTTGGATAATGTCTTCGCACCAAATGAAGACGCTTGGGTTTCTATAGGTAGGCTTTCAACAGCAAACGTTGAATATAAAATAAATATAAACAAGGTACAGAGGCACCTTGCAATTCTAGCAGTAACTGGTGGTGGGAAAAGTAATACCGTTTGTGTAATAGCAAAGAAGGTTGTAAGGGAACTGAACGGAACTATCGTGATATTTGACATGCATGGTGAATACGGTGACCTAAACCTAGGCAACAAGGCATATGTAACAAAGCCATATATAAACCCTATAGCAATGGATCTGAGCGAGTTAAAACAGCTCGCAAAGCTCCCTCCTAATGCTACTAATCAAGAAAGAATTTTGAGGCGTGCCTGGGATTTGTTGAGGGAAAAGCTAAACAAAAATTTAGAGGTTGAAAACTTTATGGCAGAACTTAGGGCAATTGTAGAGGGGATGAGAGAAGGGGGTAAGGCAGAAAGGAAGAAAGCTGTAGATGGCGTGTTGAATAGGCTTGATGATATAATAGATTATTATGGTGATATATTGAACCCTAAAAAAGCTCCGTTGATTCTAGAAAATATAATACAGCCGGGAAAGCTGACAGTATTTGATTTAAGTGAAGTAGACACCGATGGAGCAGATGCTATAGTAAGCCACTATCTAAGAAGGATCTTACAAGAGAGGAAGAAATGGAAAAGGGGTAAGGAGAAAGGGTATCCTGTTCCAATATTTGTTGTGATTGAGGAAGCACATATACTTGTTCCTAGTCAAGAAAAAACCTTAAGCCATTACTGGGCATCAAGAATTGCAAGAGAAGGGAGAAAATTTGGTGTTGGACTGATATTGGTCAGCCAAAGGCCAAAGAATCTCGACCAAGATGTGTTAAGTCAGATGAACAACAAAATTATATTGAGGATGGTAGAACCCCAAGATATAAGTTATGTACAATCTGCAAGTGAAGAGTTGAGCAGCGACCTAGCAAACCTCTTACCAAGCCTAAATCCAGGGGAGGCTATTGTTATAGGTAGCATAGCGAAGCTCCCAGCTTTGGTCAAGATCGAGGAGTGCAGGGATAAGAGGCTTGGACACGATATAGATATAGTTAAAGAATGGTCTGAAAGTAGTGCAGAAATCAGCGAAGAAGAGGTGGAGTCGTACTTTTAAAATGGAGATCTTTTCCTTTTCTCCCTTAAATGGTATAGCTCTCTCGCCCTTAGAATCAAAAAAATTGTTAAGAAATGAAAGGGTTACAATAAACCTAGGCATGGATCAGGCTAGATACATTTCTGATGGAAACCTGATAAGGATATCCTTTCAGGGGAGGATTTATGAGATCAATAAAGAAATCTTGGAATTCCATGTAAATAGGAGGTCGATCCTTGTTATAGAAGGAAAAAGGATATATGAAGCGGAGGTGAGAACGCAGAGGGCCTATTACAAACTTGTACCGTTAAACAGAGTAAGTGAGGTCACCCTAGAGATAAATGGGATACACATGCATAGGATAAAGGGGACAAGCCCTTTGGATGATGCTAAGAGAAAGGTTGTTATGGCTGGAGTTAAGAATAATTTAAGCGTTTTAGAAGTAGGTACAGGCCTTGGTTACACTACCATAAGTTCCCTAAAGTTTGGAGCAAAAAAGGTTGTCACTATAGAAAAGGACGAGAATGTCTTATGGCTAGCTGAAAGGAACCCTTGGAGTCAATGGCTTCTATCAAATAAAATTATAATACTTAAAGGAGACGCTTTTTATCTAGTTGATGAGATAAATGAGAGGTTTGACGTTATATTGCATGATCCGCCGAGGTTTATGTCTGATAGTGGAATACTCTATAGCGAAGAATTTTATAGAAAGTTAAGAAAGCTTATTAAGCCTCGGGGTACGATGTTCCATTATATAGGAGATCCGGGAAGGCTTAAGGGTAAGTCATTACGTAGTAAAGTAGCAAGAAGGTTAAAGAGGTCAGGTTTTAACATAGTTCGCTATGATGAGAAGTCTATGGGGCTCATCCTTAAAGTCTAACTATTCTAAATTTTTTATGCTTTTAGAATAATAGCCTATATAGCTCTCTTTGGCACGATTTGGCACGATAGATTTGCTAATGATTCTAGGTGATCGATGAGGTCATTTAGCGGATTAAGTAACAGTAAGTTCAACATTCATTATATGCATTAGATCTCGAGTTCAGGGTGTTAGATTTTTTATTTCTAAAAATTAGTTATAAATTGTGTTAGAGAATGACAATTCGTTCAGAACAGCCTCTAGATTATATAAAAGAGTAGATGGGGTGAAACATTGGAACCCTCAATAATATATATAGCTATTCCGATATCCTTTGTTTCGTTCTTCTTAGCCTTAGAAATTGCAATATACATAAATTCTTATTACATAGTAAAGAGGGATCCGCCAGGAGATCCTGCTCAAAAGGTGGTGACCTTACCAAAGGTCTCTATTATAGTGCCTGCATATAAAGAAGGAAAAAACATAGTTGATGCATTGAGCTCCATATCAAGGCTTAGTTATCCTAAGGATAGGCTTGAGGCAATAATAGCTATGGAAAAAGGCGACGCAAAAACATTATCACATTTAAAGGAAGCAGGCATAAGATTTGGTGAAAAATACACAATCTGGAATGGCATAAAGGTCAGAATAGTATTTAATAGAGGTATTAAAGGTAAGCCCTCTTCTCTTAATGAGGCCGTGAAGGAATCAGAAGGCGATATAATTGGTATTTGTGACGCTGACGATATCCTTGAAAGAAATATTGCGATTGAGGCGGTTAGATATATAAAAGGTGGTTTCTCTGCTGTTCAATTCGCAAGGTATATAATAAATACTAGTGGTATAATAGAGGAGTCCCAACAAGGAGAGCTAGAAATAAGTAACAATTATTTTAGCCCATCCTTCGTTTTAATGGGAAAAGTTCCCCCTCTCCTTGGTTCTGGGTATTTTATAGAAAAAAAGGCTCTAGTAGACGTGGGGCTTTATAACATAAAGGCACCTACAGAGGATCTTGACTTGACTATAAAGCTGGCTGAAAAAGGGTATAGAATAACCTTTGTAAATGAAAAAATGGTCTATACTAGGGCTGTAAAGACATTGTGGGAACTAGTAAGGCAGAGGGAGAGGTGGGTTAGAGGAGCAATACTTTTGATAGGAAAGGCTATTAAAAATGCAAAAAAGCTTTGGCCACTGCTTTCTTTGAATATAATGGTGCCTCTCGTCGGGGTTTTTGGACAGCTTCTCTCTATAGCCTCTTTGGTCTTTATTTTTAGGCCTAGACCAATCCTCGTTATATTGGATATACCCCTTTTTATTTCGATTTTATCCTATTTAATCAAATACATAACTATAGGAAAGAAAGTTAGAAGCATACCGGTGTTGTATGCAGCTTATGCATTGGCTGA